>NZ_CP097562.1:1755000-2055000 GCF_000487995.2 Mucispirillum schaedleri ASF457 | reverse complement strand
TCCCTTATCGTCTTTATCTATTTCAAAGCCTTTTAATTCTGTAATAACACTTGTTAAAGCATCACCTACTGCACCTAAATCTTTTGCTGTAACATTTCCAAGAGCTGATTCTGAAAATTCAGCAACCTTTCTTTGAGCTGATGCACCATATGAAATAACTGTGCTTGTATTATGAATATCAATAGAAGCAGCATAATCTTCTATTTGTTTTAATTCTTCATCATTTAATGGTTCCATATCCATTTTAGGAGCAAGCTGCGAAGTTTGTGCAGCAATATCTTTATTAATACTTTTAACAGCCTGCTCTACTTCTGTAAGTGTATTTTCTTTTTTGTTATCCATAGCTTTATCCTTAAATTTTATTTTTTTATTTTAAATGTATCTCTATCTAACAATCCTTCTCTTGCAAGCATCATTTTCAATACCTGAATATCTGCTGACACATCTATTGCTTTATCATTATATAAATCTTCTAATACACCACAGAATGCTTCATGTATTTTATCGCATGCAGAAACAATATCATCCTTTGTTTTTTGTATATTAAAAGTATTTAAGCCTGATTTTTGCAGCTCTCTGTATGATGATATTAATTTTAATGCAGAAGGAAGATGAAAGTCCATAAGTTTTTTAACATCTTTTTCTTTTTCACAGTGTTTTTCTAAATATTCTAATATTTTTCTTAAAATTTTTTCTAACCTGTAAAGACTAAAAGCTATATCCTGCGATTTAAACTCATTTTCAGCACTGCTTATTTCTACCAAATATTTTTTCCACTGATTAATTGAAGAAATTTCCTGTATCACTTCTTCGCTGCTGTTTTCATCAACAGATACTTCAATAACATCTTCTTCTTTTATATCATTAGAAAATACTAGATTATCATAGGAATCAAACCGAGCATTAGGCATAATACCAAGCGAAGCCATTTTTTCAATATCTTTTTTTATATTCCTTTTTGAATCCATTAAAATATCAGAAATATCCTGCAAAGAATAAGCACCTGACATATATATATTATAATATTTTAAAGCTCTGATAAAGCGGGCAAATATCAAAAACCCGATAATAATCAGAACAATACCGGGAATAATTCCTAAAATAAGGAAAATAATGTTGTTAAAAGAAATTATTGAAAATATGATAAATGCAAATCCAGCAAAAATCTGTATTACTGCTGCCATACTTGAAAGCCTGCCAAATGCAGAACTTCCATCATCTATATTATACACCAGTGCACCCTACTAACTTGTTTTATTATATACAATTTTATCATAATTTTTTTAAAAAATCAAATATTAGAATAATTAGAATACACCAAAATAGTTATTATGCAGACACTTTTGCTTTAATGCAAGTTTTAAAGATTTCTTGTATTTTTATATATGAATATAAATAGACTTGCTTCTGTTTATTTTACATATCCTTTCATTTTGATACTTGCTTTTAATGCTTCTAAACTTGACGAAGTATTTAGTGCCATATTATCATAAAATTCTGAAAGCACTGTAGAAAATGCAGCTGTTATCATTTTAATAGTTTCTATAAGTTCATGTTTTATAGCTTCTTCATGTTTACTTTTAAATTTACTGCTGCACATTTCCTGATATGTTTTTAAATGGCTTAACATTTCTGGTATATAATATTCTGCCATTATTTTTATATCATCTTCTTTATCTCTATGGTTTGCAATATAATTATCCATACTTTGCAGCACATCAATAAGACTGCTGAGCAAATTTTTGATTTCTTCATCATTACTACTTTTATTTGCCTTTTTAATATCTGAAATATATGATTTCAGAAAACTATCTTTAACTATTTCAACATCTATCACTATATTACTATCATCTTCATGTTCTCTTTTAAAGCCTTCACCATAATAATAAGTTTTCTTTTGTGATTTTTTATCACCTTTAAATATAGATACCGCATCTTTTAATGCCTGAGTTACTATTTTTATAACGCCTGCAACTAATAATGCAGCAAATGCAACTATTCCAAAAAATAAAAATAGAGAAAATCCTAAAAATTTCATATATGATAACTCCTTGGCATATTTATATCATATAAATTATAAAAAATCAAAACAATATAATAAATAATTGTTTCTTTGTAAAATCTAAAAACGATTGCAACATTTTAAGCAGTTGTTTAAGTTCTCATAAAATATATCATTAGCCGATTTATAATTAAATAATTTTCTAGGATAATTATTCATCCAGTCTTGTATTTTTTTAATATAAGCAGCTGAAAAGTTTTTAATATCAGTTTTCTTTTTAATAAATTTCCTTATAAGTTTATTATTATTCTCATTACTTCCCCTCTCCCAAGAGCAATAAGGGTGAGCATAATAAATAGTTGTTCGTTTAGATACTTTATCATACACTGATTTTTCTAAACCTGCCATATCTAAAAATTCTACACCATTATCTACTGTTATGCTCTTAAATATTAAGCTGAATTTATCTTTATACTTTCTTTCTAACTTATCTAATGCTGCTATTATACTTTTCTGTGTTTTATTTCTTAATTTGATTATTATTTCAAACCGTGATACTCGTTCTGTAAGCACCAGTAAGGCTGATTTACTGCCTTGTTTGCCCACCACTGTATCCATCTCCCAATTGCCATATAGTCGCTCTTTCAGTTCAAATGGTCGTTCGTCTATACTTCTGCCGCGTGTATTATTATAGGCTGTTCGTGGATTACTTTTACATTGTTTAGTATATTTTCTATATTCTATACTTTCTAATAGTCCTAATGATATATAGTTATATATTGTTTGGGTACTTATTGTTGATATACACTGATGCCTTAACTCTCCAGATATAACATCTGGGGAATACTTCTCATCTAACTTACTCTGTATATAGTCTAATAAGCCATATTCAATGTTATATTGTAATTTCCTACCTGTTTTACTCATTAAACCTTGCCTTATATTTAGAGAATAGTATGCACTATATTCTTTCCTTACACTCAAGTCACTGTTGAGAAATTCCACTGTCCCTCGCTTTATTTCTCGGTATATCGTGCTTTTAGACCTGCATAATATCTACGCTATTTCCAACACACTAACTTTGGATTTCAACAGACCTTCTAATTTATAACACTCAAATGCATTTAAGTGTTTATTTTTACGATTTTTTGGTGTAGTATCCATTTGTGGTTGTTACCTCTCTTACTCTATTTTTTGGCTAAAAAATATTATTTTATTTAAAGAGTTTTAACAACCACTTTTTTATTTATTCACTTTTTCGCAATCGTTTTTAGAATTTACCAAATAATTGTATCTTGAAATTTATTTAAAAATATAGATAATAGTCCATTAAAGATATAAAGGGGTTACTTATGAAAAATATTAATGAAAGCACTATTTTTTCCCGCCGCTCTATCCGCTCATTTATTAAAGAAAAAAAAGTTGAGCAGGAAAAAATAGATATACTTCTTCGTGCTGCTATGCAGGCACCATCAGCATGTAATAAACAGCCTTGGGAATTTTTAGTTCTTGATGATGAAGAAATAATAGACAGCATTGCCCCAATTGATAGACACTATGTGCTTGCATCACTTGCTCCACTTGTAATAATTGTTTTAGGCAATGAAAAAACAACTTACAGGAGCGAAAATGGACTTGCATGGTATCCGCAGGATTTATCTGCATCTATTCAAAATATATTATTACAGGCAGCAGAACTTGGGCTTGGTTCTGTCTGGATAGGGACATATCCAGATGAAAAACGCATTCAGGGTTTAAAAAAACATTTTAATATGCCAGAAAATATTACTCCATTTGCAGTAATTGCAATAGGCTATTCTAAAGATAAGCATAAATTTATTGACAGATTTGACAGCTCAAAAATTCATTATAATAAATATTAATAAAATATGAAGTTATTAAATAAATAATAAAACAGAGATTTAATATTATTAAAAAGTTTTTTAATAGATTTCTGGATTTACCCAAAAATTTTTGAGTATCAGTCATTATGAGCCTGATTTTTAAAGGCGAAAAATCTGAACTATATATATTGCAATAGTATATGATATATTTAAACTATCTGCTTTTTAGATGCTTAGCCCTTGGCTCAGCAAGACATAGAAGCAGGCTCAGGACGAGCCGTCTGAAAGTAAGCGATAGACGAACTTGTTTCGGCATAGCGTGGTTTAAAAAATATATAAATATATTTTTTAATAAAGGATAAATTAAGATTCTTCGCTATGCTCAGAATAGACATTGTGCTGTAGCAACTCTGAAGAATAAATTGGACTTACCCAAAAACTATTACAATTATGTCATTATGAGCCTGATTTTTAAAGGCGAAAAATCTAACTTATATATGTTACATCAATATATAATATATTTAAATTATCTGTTTTTAGATACTTCGCTTATAAATCAAGCTCAGTATGCCATAGAAGCAGATTCAGTAAGATAATGCAGGGACAGGAAGTCCCGTCTGAAAGTAAGCGATGGGAGCATTTACTGCGACCAAGCGTGGTTTTTCAAATTCAAGGATGAATTTGAAAATAAAGGATAAAATAAGTTCCTTCGCTTTTAAGGCTCAGTAAAACATAGTTTATTTTAAATTCTCTTGCTATATTCACTACAAGTAACAGTTTTTTAAAAAAACTGCTAATCTATTAAGATATTATCTGATTTTTTGTATCATAGATTTTATGCAATAAAGCATATTTTTTGTTGAATTAATTTAAGATTAAATATAATATATGTTAAATATTAAGGATAAGTTTATGGACAATAAAAATAAATTAAAAACACCTGAAATTTTAAAAGATGCATTTTGGAAACTGTATTCTGAAAAAGAAATAAGCAAAATAAGAATTTCTGAAATAACTAACCTTGCTGGATATAACAGAGGGGTCTTTTACTTATATTTTAAAAACATATATGAAATATTTGATGTTATTGAAAAAGAAGTTATGCTTGAAATTAAAGAAATGTCACAGCTTATACAAGCCTTTATCATAGATGAAACATATAATCAGGAAAAACTTTCTGTTATAATTGATAACTATAAAAAAAATGAAAAATATCTGCGAGTTCTTTTTACAAAAAATGATAATCCTAGGTTTATGATGCGTATGAAAAAAATGCTCAAGGATAATCTTATAAATGAAGCAAAAAAAGCAAACTGCCATAAGGAAAATATAGAATATTATATTGAATACTATGTTTCTGGAGTTGTGAGCCTGCTTATTCACTGGTTTATATACGGCAGTAAACTATCTGTAGATGAATTTTCTAAACTTGTAGTAGAAATCACAGGGCTTGAATCAGTTAAAATCCTTAAACTTATTTATGGAAAAGATTAATTAGAGCTTTTATTCAGATATAAATCAAGTTCATCAAGAGCTTTTAATATCTCATCAAATATCTGTTTTTCATTACTATTTACATAAGGCTTATACCTTATTACAAAACTGCGGATAGATGCAATAAACTGTCTGTCTGGTATAACAGTGCCTTGCATCATACCCCTTGTGTATCCTGTAAATACATGCAGTCCCTGCTCTGCCAGCTTTTTTTTCATTTCTTTTTTTTCAAGCGATGTGGCAGAAACAAACCGCAGCTCTATATCTATATCAAAAATTTCTTTTGGTGTTGCAGAAACAGATATTCTCTGGGAGTATTTCTTATAAGTTGCTGAACATCCCCAGCTGAATACTATCACTAATATCACTGCAAAAGATAAGCATTTTCTCATATAATATTCCTGCCAGTATGTATCATCATCATATCAACAATAGTTAATGCAGCCATAGCTTCTGCAACAACTACTCCACGGGGAGCAACACACGGGTCATGCCTGCCTTTTGTAACAATCTCTTTTGGTTGTCCATTTATATCTATTGTCTTTTTTGGTATTAAAATAGATGATGTAGGCTTTACTGCAAACCTTAATACTATATCCTGCCCAGAAGATATGCCGCCAAGAGTGCCGCCTGAATTATTTGAAAGGAAATAATCTGGTGTGATTTCATCATTATTTTCATTTCCACGCATAGATGCAGCTTTAAACCCTGCCCCAAACTCTACACCTTTCACAGCAGGAATACTCATAATCGCATAAGCAAGTCTTGCATTAAGCCTGTCAAAAACTGGCTCCCCTATGCCAGCAGGTATATTTTTTATACAAAGCTCCACTACTCCGCCTACAGAATCAAGCTCTTTTTTAGCCTTTAAAATAGCTTCTTCCATTAATGGATAAGCCTGCCTGTCTGCTGTCCGCACAGGGTTTTGCTCTATAAATTCTTTATCAAAATTTTCTGCTTTTACATTCTCAATCTGCACAATAAAACCAAAAATATCTATGCCTTTTAATGCCAGTATTTTTTTTGCAACAGCACCAGCAGCAACTCTGCCTATTGTTTCTCTGGCAGATGCCCTGCCGCCACCCCTGTAATCTCTAATGCCAAATTTTTTAAAGTATGTAAAATCTGCATGACCCGGACGAAATAAGTCTTTTATCTCATTATAATCCTGACTTCTCTGGCTCATATTCTTAACTATTAAAGCTATTGGTGTCCCTGTTGTTTTGCCTTCAAATACTCCTGAAAGAATTTCCACCATATCATCTTCTTTACGGAGAGTAGAAACTTTGCTCTGCCCCGGCTTTCTCCTATCAAGCTCTTTTTGTATATCATCATTGTTTAATTCTAAACCTGACGGGCAGCCGTCTATTATTACACCTACTGCTGCACCGTGACTTTCTCCAAATGTAGTTATTCTAAAACATTCTCCATAGGAATTTGAATACATTTACTGCTCCAGTTTTATAATCAGATAAATACTTTTTTATATAAAGTATCGCCTGCCATAACAAATATTAAAGTTAATACTATATTTAATATTACATTAATTGCAAGCACTTTATAGTGTCCCAGCCTTAAAAGCTCAACATTATTAAGAGAAAAAGCTGAAAAATAGTATAGCCTTATCCAAAAATTTTATCATATAAGTCATTTTGAACCTAATTTTTAAAGGCGAAAAATCTAAATTATATATGTTACATCAATGTATAATATATTTAAATTATCTATTTTTAGATACTTCGCTTATAAATCAAGCTCAGTATAACATTATTTACTTACTTTACATCTGTTCCTGCTGCAAGTAATTAATATATCATATTATTTCGTTCCATTATCCATTGATAATAAATGAATTATCTTATTATATTCATTATCAGGAAGCATTGATGAACCTTTCAAATGTTCTGCATAAAAAAGTGCAGTTTTACCATCATCATCTTTTATTGTAATGTCTGCACCGCCTGCAATTAGTGCATTAAAGCCATCTATATCACCATTTTTTAAAGCAGTCATTAAAGGTGTATGCCCTTTATTATTTTTAATATTAACATTTATCTTATTTAATATTAAAAATGCGATTAACTCCCTGTATTCTTCTTGTTTTATATACTGCTTATAATTTAACGCATAGTGTATTAAAGGAACGGCATTGTATTCACTAAAATCATAATTTAAATCTGCACCATTTTCTACCATTTTTTCAAGTGCATAAACATTAGCTTTTGAACATGCAATATATAAAGGCGAGCCGGTCCATATATCTCCCCACACATAATACATATCAACTTTTTTACTGTTAAGAAGCATATCCACTGCCTGTTTATTATATTCTAAAATTGCCTGACTTAATGGCGGTATCCCTGTATCTGATGTGCTGTTTAGATTTGCTCCATTATCTATTAAAAACTGTAAAACATAATAACTGCCTGATGCAATAGCAGCATTTACTGCATTTTCCCCATTTTTATTCATTGCATTAATGTCAAAGCCGTCATGTAAAAAATCGCTGATTTTTGCAGTATTATTATCATATATTGCACGGAAAAATACTGCCACATCATGTTCACTTGTAGCAGCAGGAATATTTTTATCAGCCTGCACAGATGTTATTACATCTATCCCTTCCCCTTCTGATTTTGGAACTGCTGCATTTTGGATAACTTCTCCATCTTCTGATAATGGCTCTAATAGTGAAACTTCTTCGCTGCTGCTGGAAATATTATCCTGCTTAGTATCTAAACTTTCATTTATTTCATTATTTTTATTACAGCCTGTAATAAATAATAATGTAGATATTAAGTAAATTACTATTTTTTTACTCATAAAGCACCTTTACAAATTGATATAAAATAATTATAACATAAATATTATGAGCTATGAAACAATTTTTACAATTTTTATAATAGGTATTATATGCTTTTTCATAAATGTACCTTTTGGTATGGTTAGAAGTCGCTTTACATCATACAGTATTATGTGGTTTTTATCTATTCATGCACCAATACCTGTTGCTGCTATACTTCGCCGCTCTGCAGGGTTTTCATTCTGGTATGTGTTTATATTTATGATTTTTGGCATTGCAGGGCAGATTATAGGAAAAAAAATCGCTCTTAAATATTTTCCACCAAAATAGTAATCATTTTTGAATAAAATAATATGATTTTTATTGACTATTCTATTTTTTCCTATTATAAACTTTATTTACTGTATAATCTTTTAGGCGTGTAGCTCAGTGGGAGAGCGTTGCCTTGACGTGGCAAATGTCAGCGGTTCAATCCCGCTCTCGCCTATATTTTTTAAGATAGCAGCTCATACAACTGCAAATGTATAAGGAGCTAATTATGAATATAACATTACCTGATGGTGGTAAAATAGAACTAGAAGATAATTCTACTATATTAGATGCTGCCAAAAAAATCTCTAACAGCCTCGCAAAAAAAGCAGTAGCAGGTGTTGTTAATGATAAAATTGTTGATTTAAATACTGCACTCCATAATGAAGATAATATAAAAATATTAACAGAATCTGATAAGGAAGCATTAGAGATACTTAGACACTCTACAGCTCACTTAATGGCTCAGGCTGTTTTAAGGCTTTATCCTGAAACAAAAGTTACTATTGGACCTGTTGTAGAAAACGGCTTCTATTATGATTTTGACAGAGACACTCCATTTACTGTGGAAGATTTAGAAAAAATAGAAAAGGAAATGGCAAAAATCTCTGCTGAAAATATTGCTGTTACTAGAAAAGAAATATCTTCCAGTGAAGCAATAGACCGTTTCACAAAAGAAGATGAAAAATATAAAGTTGAAATTATTAAAGATTTAGGTGTTGATACAGTTTCTCTTTATGAACAGGGTGATTTTACTGACCTTTGCCGTGGTCCGCATATATCATCTACTGGCAAAATAAAGCATTTCAAACTGTTATCAGTTGCTGGAGCATACTGGCGAGGTGATGAAAAAAATAAACAGCTTCAAAGAATATATGGCACATCATGGTTTTCTAAAAAAGAGCTTGATGACTATTTAAATATGCTTGAAGAAGCTAAAAAACGCGACCACAGACGCCTTGGCAAACAGCTTAAACTTTTTACAATAGAAGAAGATGCAGGAGCAGGTTTTCCTATATATCTGCCGCGTGGTGGTATGCTTAGAGCAGTTTTAGAGCAGTTTGAAAGGGAAGAACATATCAAAAGAGGTTATGACATAGTTTACGGTCCTACAATACTTAAAAAAGACTTGTGGGTATGCTCAGGACACTATGATAACTATAAGGAAAATATGTATTTTACAGAGATAGATGGTGTGGAATTTGGCATTAAACCAATGAACTGCTTATCTCACATTATGATATATAAAAATGATTTACACAGTTACAGAGATTTACCATTAAGATATTTTGAGCTTGGCTCAGTGCACAGGCACGAAAAATCAGGTGTGTTACATGGACTTATGCGTGTTAGAGCATTTACTCAAGATGATGCACATATTTTCTGCCGTCAAGACCAGCTTTTAGAAGAAATCACAAACATATTAGATTTTGTTAAAACTGTAATGGATATTTTTGGTTTTGAATTTATACATACAGTATCTACAAGACCAGAAGAAAAATTTATAGGCTCAGTTGAAGTATGGGATACTGCAACAAAAGCATTGATTGATGCCCTTGAAGATAAAGGTTTGAAATATACAATTAATGAAGGTGATGGTGCTTTCTATGGCCCTAAAATTGATATTAAATTAAAAGATGCTATTGGCAGACTTTGGCAGTGTGCAACTATCCAGTGCGATTTTAACCTGCCAGAAAGATTTGATTTAAGCTATATTGGTCAAGATGGTGAAAAACACCGCCCAGTTATGCTGCACAGGGTTATATTAGGTTCTGTTGATAGATTTTTAGGGGTATTAATTGAGCACTTTGCTGGAGCTTTTCCTGTATGGATTTCCCCTGTTCAAGTTAAAATAATGAATATTACAGATGAAAGTGCAGAATATGCAGAAACTTTATACAGAAAATTAAAACAGGCTGGCATAAGAGTAGAAAAAGATTTAAGAAATGAAAAAATAGGCTACAAAATCAGAGAAGCACAAATGGAAAAAGTGCCGCATATGATAGTTGTTGGAAACAATGAAATGAATGAAAATAAAGTTTCTGTCCGTTTAAGAAATGGAGAAACAAAAAATAATCTTGATTTTTCTGCATATATTAGTGTATTACAATCATTAGTAGATTCAAAATCTCTTGAATTGTGGGCTGAATAATATTATATATATAGGCTAGAAAGGTTTTTAAGGGAATTATTTCTCTTATGGAGGTGTATCATACCGTCAGTTAAAGATGGAGACAAAGAAAGGATTAATGATGAGATAACTGCCACAGAAGTTCGTCTTATTGATGACAGTGGACAGGCTCTAGGTATCTTATCGTTACATGAAGCAATTAGTGCTGCTAAGGATAAAGGACTGGATTTAGTGGAAGTTGCTGCTAATGCAAAGCCGCCTGTATGTCGTATTATGGACTACAGCAAATACAAGTTTGAAAAAAACAAAAAAGAAAAAGAGGCTCGCAAAAAACAGCGTCAACATCAGGTTGATATTAAAGAAATTAAATTCCGCCCTAAAATTGAAGAGCATGATTATAATGTTAAATTAAAACATATAAGACGCTTTTTAACTGATGGTGATAAAGTCAAGATAATTATCCGCTATCGCGGCAGAGAAATAATGTTTCTTGACTCTGGCACCGAACTTTTAAATAAAATCTCAGTAGATGTAGAAGATTTAGGCACTATGGAGAAAAAACCTGAAATATTAGGCAAACAGCAGATGATAATTATTGCCCCAAAGGCAGCTAAATAAACGCTTAATTTTGTAAAGCTAGAAACTATAAAGGAGTCAACATGGCTATGCACAAAGTGAAAACCCATAAGGGTGCAAAAAAACGCTTTAAAATTAGTGCTAATGGTAAGCTCATCTTCAAAAAACAAGGAATGAGACACATTGCTACTGGTTTAAGTAGAAAGCGTAAGCGTCAGTTAAAAGAAACAGGCGTTATCACTGACACAGTGGCTGCAAACATGCGCCGCATTATGCCTTATGCTTAAGATTATTATCTTATAACTTAATCCGCTATGTATACGGCATTAGGCCGCCGTATGACAGGCAAAAACAAATAACCTAAGTCAAAAAGAGACTTAACAAGGAGGAACAAGTGCCTAGAGCTAAAGGTGGTTATAAAACCAGAAGAAGAAGAAAAAACATACTTGCATTAGCAAAAGGATTCAGAGGCAGAAGAAGGACAGTTTATAATATTGCCCGCCCTACTGTTGAGAGAGCTTTATGCTATGCTTACAGAGACAGACGCAGGAAAAAAAGAGATATGAGAAGATTATGGATTACTCGTCTTTCTGCTGCTGCTAAATTAAACAATACTTCATACAGCAAACTTATGGGTAATCTGAAAAAAGCTGGTATAGATTTAAACCGTAAAGTTCTTTCAGAAATGGCTATAAATGCTCCTGAAGCTTTTACAGAATTAGTAAAAAGCATTACAAAATAAGTTTATATAAAACTTATAAATTTAAAAGCTCTAATTGTAAGAGTAAACCAAATTTTTGGACAAATTTTATAATTTTATATGGTTTGAGTTCTGTATTTTACAGAACTCCTGCCATTTCATCTAAGCCGTATCATACAAGTTCGCTATTTTAATGTTAAACAATAAAGATAATCTTATTTAGTGTATGTAAAATAATTATAAAAATAATGAAAGTAAATAAGTCATACTGAGGCTTTGGCGAAGTATCTAAAACAAATAATTTAAATATATTATACACTATTGCAATATATATAATTATAGATTTTTCGCTACGCTCAAATGATAATATGTGAATTATTGTGATAATTATATATAGTTTACTATAATAAATGTGAGTATATAATAATTTATTCATGATAATAACTATTATGTCCTACTAAGCTTGACTTTTAAGCGAAGTATCTAAAAACAATAAATAATTTAAACATATTATACACTATTGCAATATATATAATTTAGATTTTTCGCTATGCTCAAATGATAATATGTGAATTACTGTGATAATTATATATTGTTTACCATAATAAATGTGAGTATATAACACTTTATTCATGATAATAACTATTACGATTTTGTATTACTGAGCTTGACTTTTAAGCGAAGTATCTAAAAACAATAAATAATTTAAACATATTATACACTATTGCAATATATATAATTTAGATTTTTCGCCTATAAAATCAGGCTCAAAATGACTTATACACAAGATTTTGAGTAAATCTAGAACACATTAAGCTAGATATATTTAAACTATGATAATGTCTTAATAAGTCAGAAACATTTGTATTAATATGTTTTATCTAATACTATTCCAGCTAATATTTTCACTTCCAGCCACTCTCTCAAAGAAATCTTGTCCCAGCAAAAACACTCGCATTGTGCTGCAGCCTGCTATGCTTAAAACTTTCAGACAAGCAAATCATTCCATAAAAATACTTTGCATACTGGTTGAAGATTTTATATAGTAAAATAATATGGGAATATCAGCTAAATCTAATAAAGAGCATTATTAAATATATGTAAAATCTTGATACGGATATTTAATAACTTTTTTATAATACAATTATAGTATATACTATCTGGATACAATATATACTCATTATAAATAAATTGAAAAAATATATAAAAGGAAATAAAAATAATAATAAATACAGAAATAAAGTATCAGGAAGATAAAAAAGGGGCTTTTAAAAGCCCCTTAAATTATTGTTTGATTTCTTCTACAAATTCAATTATTGCCATTTCAGCATTATCGCCCTGACGACGACCAGTTTTTAATACTCTAGTATATCCGCCATTTCTGTCTTTGAAAACAGGAGCAATTTCATGGAAAAGTTTTCTAACACTTACAGCATGTGGGAGTTTTTTAAGAGCTAATCTTCTTGCAGGAACATCGCCTTTTTTAGCAAGAGTGATTAATGGCTCCACAACACCTCTTAAAACTTTTGCTTTATCAAGTGTAGTTTCAATTTTACCATTTTCTATTAAAGACACTGTCATATTACGAAAAGTAGCAATACGGTGAGATGTCTTCATTCTAAACTTGTTATTAACCACATTGTGTCTCATTATTCAACCTCAGTATCCTTTTTCTTATAGCCTAAACTCTCTAAATCCATACCAAGGCTTAAACCTAAGTCAGAAA
Source organism: Mucispirillum schaedleri ASF457 (assembly GCF_000487995.2). NCBI lineage: Bacteria > Pseudomonadati > Deferribacterota > Deferribacteres > Deferribacterales > Mucispirillaceae > Mucispirillum > Mucispirillum schaedleri. The sequence continues at coordinate 2,041,415 of NZ_CP097562.1, read as the reverse complement.
GAACTTTTTTAATTTCTTCCAGTGATTTTCTGCCAAAGTTTTTAGTTTTCAGCATTTCACCATCAGTTTTGCTGCACAGCTCATGGAGAGTTTTAATATTAGCATTTTTAAGACAGTTATATGCACGAACAGAAAGCTCTAATTCTTCAATACTGTTATCAAGCATTTCAAGAATCTGGCTGTTTCCTCTGTTCTCTTCAACATCTGCCTCTTCTTCATCTTTTTCTTCAAAGTTTATAAACTGAGTCATGTAGTCTTTAACTATTTTTGCTGCAAAAGCCATTGCTTCTTCTGGTCTAACAGAACCATCAGTATCAATTTCTAATATCAGCTTATCATAATCAGTACTTTGCCCAACACGAGCATTTTCTACATGATAATTTACTCTTTTAATTGGAGTAAATATAGCGTCAACAGGCATTATATCAATTTCGTTATTGAATTTATTTTCAAATTCGCCGCTAGGAACATATCCAATACCTCTTTCTACAATAAGCTCCATATATAAATCAAGGTTATCATCGCTTATTGTTAAAATATGTTGTTCTGGGTCAAGCACTTCTACTGTGCCGTCGCTCTGGATATCTCCTGCAGTAACAGGACCTTTGCCTTTTTTCTTAATAAAAACCTTAGTCTGTTCTGGTATACAAGAACATAATGTAAGGTCTTTAATATTTAAGAGAATCTCTACTACATCCTCAATGACGCCTGGAATAGTTGAAAACTCATTTGTAACTCCGGAAATACGCACACCAACAACGGCTGTGCCTTCAATAGAAGAAAGCATAACTCGTCTTAAAGCGTTACCAATAGTTGTTCCAAACCCTTTTTCATATGGCTCAATAATAAATTTGCCAGAAGTGCTTGAAATCTGACCAACCGGTTCAATACTTTTAGGTTTTATTAAATTCCTAAAATTCATCATTATCATAGGTAATGCATCCTCCGCTTTAAAAGCGTTATTTAGAGTAGAGCTCTACGATGAGCGATTCCTGAATATCGTAAGCGATATCAGTTCTTTCTGGCAGACGGTTAATTTCTGCTTTAAAGTTTTGCTTATCTAGAGTTATCCATTCTGGAATTCCTCTACCTACAGCAGTATCAAGAGATTCAATTATTCTTGCATGGTTTCTGCTTTTTTCTTTAACTTCTACTACCATTCCAGATTTAACTAAGAATGATGGAATACTTACTTTTTTGCCATTTACAGTAAAATGTTCATGTTTTACCATCTGACGAGCTTCTTTACGGCTTGAAGCAAAACCTGCTCTGTAAACAACATTATCAAGACGGCGTTCTAAAAATTGAAGTAAAATTTCACCTGTAATGCCTTCAACAGAAGACGCTTTCTCAAAATATCTGCGGAATTGAGATTCTAATACGCCGTAAATTCTTTTTGCTTTTTGTTTTTCACGAAGCTGAACACCATAGTCGCTTAATTTTTTATGCATTTTGCCATGTTGACCTGGTGCGTATTCTTTTCTTTCAAAAGCACATTTGTCTTTGTAACAACGCTCACCTTTAAGAAAAAGCTTCATATTTTCGCGTCTGCATAGTTTGCAGTTTGCACCTGTATATCTAGCCAAGGTATCCTCTCCTAAACTCTTCTTTTCTTAATAGGACGGCATCCGTTATGTGGAACGGGTGTAATGTCTCTAATAACAGTAATCTTGATTCCAGCTGCTTGAATTGCTCTAATAGCACTTTCTCTACCAGAACCCGGACCTTTAATACTAACTTCAACTTCTCTCATACCGAAATCAACAGCTTTTTTAGCTGCATTTTCAGCTGCAAGTTGAGCAGCAAAAGGAGTGGATTTCCTTGAGTTTTTAAAATTTTCTGTTCCGCCAGTTGCCCAGCATACTACATTACCTTTTACATCAGTAAAAGCAACATGAGTGTTGTTAAATGTAGAATTAATATGAGCTATACCCCTTGGGACGCTCTTTTTCTCTTTTTTACCTGATTTTCTAGGACCTGCCATGGTTCCTCCAAAGTAGCATTTTGACAGACTATTAACATGCATTGAATACCCTTTAACAAGTAGTCCAGCTAATATCTGTGCAGTGTCTTATAATAAGACCACTATCAAGTTTTACTTCCTTTTTATACCGCGTTTACCAGCAAGACCACGACGAGTTCTTGCATTAGAACGAGTTTTTTGCCCTCTAACTGGAAGACCCATTTTATGTCTCCAGCCGCGGTAACAGTTTATTTCCATAAGGCGTTTGATAGCAAGGCCGATTTCTTTGCGTAAATCACCTTCCACCTTATAGTTTTCCTCTAATAATTTTCTGATTGAGGAAATTTCCTGCTCTGTTAACTCAGCCACTCTCTTGTTGCTATCGATACCTGTTTCTTCGATAAGTTTGCGGGCTGTTCTTCTACCTACTCCATAAATGTAGGTAAGACCGATTTCTACTTTCTTGTTATTTGGAATGTCAACTCCGGCTACTCGCGCCACTATCCGCCTCCTTAGCCTTGTCTCTGTTTGTGGCGGGGATTTTCACAGATTATTCTGATTACCCCTTTCCTTTTCACAATCTTGCATTTGCTGCAAATCGGTTTAACGCTAGCTCTTACTTTCATTTGTCTGCTCCGTTTATTTCTGCCGATATGTTATTCTGCCCTTCGTCAAATCATAAGGTGAAAGTTCAACAGTTACTTTATCACCAGGTAAGATTCTGATGAAGTTCATTCTCATCTTGCCTGATAAATGGGCAAGTATGGTATGTTGATTTTCAAGAGTAACTTTAAACTGAGCATTTGGCAGTGCCTCTGCTACTATGCCTGATGTTTCAATAACGTCATCTTTTTTACTCATTATGTTCTCTTCTCCTCAACACTGCGTTGTGAAACCAAAATTTAGGCTTCATCTTCAATTGTTAGAATAAGCGGTTTATCATTTGTAACTACCACTGTATTCTCATAGTGAGCTGCAATAGAATTATCCACAGTAACTGCTGTCCATTTATCTGCTAACACTTTAATGGAATAGTTACCATAAGTAACCATTGGCTCAATTGCCAATACCGCACCAGACTTTAATCTAAAACCACGGTTTGGCCTGCCATAGTTTGGAATAGATGGTTCTTCATGCATATTTCTTCCAACTCCATGCCCTTGGTATTCTCTAACAACACCAAAACCAGCCGCTTCAACATGGGTTTGGATAGCGTGAGAAATATCAGAAATTCTGTTTCCCACTTTTGCAAACTCTATGCCTTTAAAAAAAGCCTCTTTTGTAACTTTTATAAGACACTCTGCTTCCGCACTAATATTCCCAACAGGGAATGTTCTGCAAGCATCACTGTGAAAGCCGTTTTTATTGGCTACCACATCAACACTTATAATGTCGCCATCTTTCAGTATAGTGTTATCATCTGGTATTCCATGCACTACAACATTATTAACAGATGTGCAGCATGAACCCGGAAAACCATAATAACCTTTGCTTGATGGTATGGCGGACATTGAGTATATAACATCTTCTACCAGTTTGTCAACATCTTTTGTTGAAATTCCCGGCTTAATGTAACTTTTTAACTGTTTAAAGACTTCTTTAACAACTAAAGAAGCCTCTTTTATTTTTTCTATCTCACTTTTAGAGTATAAAACAACCATTATTTAAGTATTTCCTCTATTTCAGCAAATACTGTATCAGGTGCTTTTGTGCCGTCAACTATAAATAATTTACCAGTTGATTTATAGTATGATTTTAAAGCATCAGCCTGTTCGTGGAAAACTTCTAAGCGTTTTTTAACAGTTTCTTCTTTATCATCATCTCTTTGTATAAGCGGTGTTTTACCATCTTCTGCCATTCCCTCAACAGCAGGTGGGTTATATTTAACATGGTATATTTTACCAGTAACAGGGCTTGTTCTTCTGCCAGTAATTCTTTCTACTATATATTCATCAGGCACTTCAAGACTTATAATATGAGTAATTTCTGTTTTCATATCTTCTTGAAGCATAATATCTAAACTTTTCGCCTGAGCTAATGTTCTTGGAAAACCATCTAATATAAATCCATTTTTGCAGTCAGGCTGAGCAAGCCTTTCTTTCATTAAGCCTATAATGATTTCATCAGTTACAAGTTTACCATTATCCATATACTCTTTTGCAACTTTTCCAAGTGGTGAGCCTGCTTTAACAGCTGCTCTTAACATATCACCAGTAGAGATTTGTATGATACCATACTTCTTAATAATAAACTCAGACTGTGTTCCTTTGCCTGCACCAGGTGCACCTAAAAATACAATGTTTTTCATGACCAATTTCTCCCTCTAATGCGGCCTTTTTTAAGAAAGCCGTCATAGTTATGAGTAAGTAAGTGAGATTCTATCTTTTGAATAACATCAAGACCAACACCCACTACAATTAAAAGACTTGTTCCGCCAAAATAGAAAGGAAGTCCAAATGCTCTAATAAATAACTGCGGCATAACAGAAACTACTGCTAAATATATTGCACCTACAAATGTAAGGCGTGTAAGCACATAGTCTATATAGTTAGCTGTTTCAATACCAGGGCGTTTGCCCGGCATTACACCTCCTGATTTATTAATATTATCTGCAATATCTGTTGGATTGAAGATAATTGATGTATAAAAATATGTAAAGAATACAATTAAAATTAATTCTAATACATAATATACTGGATATTCTGGCGAAAAGAAAAAGTTAGTTTTTTGCACCAGTGGGTCCTGCGGCATAAATGTTGCAAGTGTAGCAGGAAGTGTGATTAATGTAGAAGCAAAGATTATAGGAATAACACCTGCTGGGTTTAGCCTTAATGGCAAATAAGAATTGCCTGCATTAACAGTGCCGCCAGCATTACCTTTACGAACATATTGAATAGGCAGTCTTCTTTGGGAAGTCTCCATAAATACAATAGCTATAAAAGCACCAACCATAATTGCAGCAGCTATAATTAATGGAATAATTTGAATTGTGCCAGTTTCCATTAATGAATAAGTATTTATAACTGCACCAGGAAATGATGATATAATACCTGCCATAATGATTAATGACATACCATTACCAACACCATAAGATGTTATTTTTTCACCAAGCCATACTAAAAACATAGTGCCAGTTGTAAGAGTTAATGTTGCAATAAATCTAAACTGCCAGCCATCCATAAAAACAATTGGTGAGCCATCTGGTGCTCTCATATTTTCAATACCTATTGATATTGCAAGACCTTGAATAACTGCAACAACAACTGTTAAATATCTTGTATATTTTGTTATTTTAGCCCTGCCCTCGCTGCCTCTCTTTTTAAGCTCAGCAAGAGTAGGAATAACAACAGCTAAAAGTTCCATAATGATTGATGCTGAAATGTAAGGCATAACACCCATTGCAAAAACTGTAAGTTTTTCTAATGCACCACCTGTAAACATATCAAAGAAACCTAGTAAACTGTTACCTGCATTTTGAAAAAATTGAGATAATGCATGACCATTAACACCGGGAGTAGGCACATGTGCACCTATACGAAACACTGCTAGAAGCATTAAGGTCATTAAAATACGCTTTCTTAATTCTGGAATAGAAAATATTTCCTCAATTTTCTTAAACATTTTGTCCGCCTTTAATTAAATAAAATACACTATAAAGAAATTTGATACCATATATAAAAAGATTTTGCAAATAAAATATTGAAATCTGCAAAAAAAAATGGCTCTATACAGTATTACACCTATATATACTACATAGAGCATTTAAAAATTTGCTTATAATATTATTTTATAATGGTTCGTGGTTTCCTGTTGGAAGTTACCACAACTGCCCCCATTATAAGCCATATTCCAAAAATCAGTAAACTCATTTACAAAATATTCATAATAAACAGTCACAATTTCATATCATAAGAGTCATTTTCACCAGTGTATACTGGTTATTATATTATATATTAATATATGCAACAATGAATAACTATATATATTTTTTATTCATTAAAACAGTTTATTATATCATTAAATTTATCTGTTAGAGATTTTATTTTTTTTTGAAGTTCTACATTTACTGCTTGTTGGCTATTAATGATACGCTCTTCCATAATATTATACCAATTACCTTTATTATTTCTCCATTTATTCTTAAATCCAATTCTTTCTACAGCATTAATTATTTTTTTATAATTTGTTTGTTGGATTTCATTATTATTTATATCTGGAAATGTAACTTGTAGATATAAATCAGTATATTCTTTTTTTGGTTCAATTGATATTGTAAGTATATAATTATCTCTGTCACTATTTGCACCACATATTAGCTTATCTTTTATATCATCACTACATATTGGAATTATAATTATATAGTGCTTATCTAAATACTTCCTAACTATTTCACATCCATATATACTATCTCTTTCTAATATTTCAGAAATCAAATATGTATAATAATATTCTGGCAAGCCATACTGTAGTATTTTATCTAATGCTTCTTTATGCGCCACATATAATTTTCTGCATAAATCTATCATTTCTTTATCTATACTGCCCATAATATATCTCCCTATTATTTCTTCATATTGTCTTATAATTACACCTATCTCAAATTTAATTTGATTTTCCTGTAATACACAATTTAGAACACTATAAATCATACTATATGTTATATGAATATATCCTTTATATTTTTCTTTTCTTTCTTTTTCTGGAGTAAGAAATAAAAATATCCTGTTATAATCACTATATTTTTCATCTATATAATTTTTATAATCTTCTAACTGATTATCACCTTCTCCACTCCATATTTTATTTTCAATAATAAAAATTACTTTATTATTTTTACTTTCCATTAAAATATCTATTCTTCTGCCGTTATCTATTGTATATTCTCTATATACTTCTAAATCAGAATAATCTAGTAAAAGCAGGCTTATATACTCTGCTTCTTTTTTTGAAAGCTGTATAAGCAATTCTTTTAATGCTATATTATTAAGCTCATGACTTTCATAAGGACTAAAAAGCCAAGCCAAAAAATTTGAATGAATTTTTTCTTTCTCACATATATTTAATATTTTAAAAATATTAACATCATCTTTTTTATGTGTTAGTCTTTTAAAATCATAAGATGATAACAAATCTCTTATTTGTTCTTTTAAGCTGTATTCGCTCATATTTTTCCATCCCAATATTATATATTTTTTAAAATTATTATTATGCTGCTTTATAAATTAAAACTGCTTTTAATCCACTTGATATATGAATATTCTGTCAAATAGAATTATTGACTTTGCTGTTATTTTATGAATATACATAATATCATCACAAATATTTTATGGAATATATCTTTCACTAAACAGTCTACCGTTTTACTCTATTATTTTAAGGTGTTGATATAGAAACATCTACATATTTTATACATATTTATAGATAAATATTTGATAAAAAAAGAATAATTAATATAAAAAAAGCCACCTTATAAAAGGCGGCTTCTATGAAAAGATTTATTTGTCTTTTTTAGCAGTATATTTTACTTTTTCAATTAACTTGATTTCGCCGCCTGCTTTTTTGATTTTTTCTTCTGCAGATTTTGAAACTTTATCAACTTCAAAAGTTAATTTTTTAGTTAATTCGCCATTGCCTAATATTTTGATGCCGTCTTCATTGCAGTGAACTAATCTTCTTGATTTTAAATTTTCAGCATTAACTACTTCGCCTGCTTCAAATCTTTCTTCAATATCTGCTAAATTAACTATTTCATAAACTGTAGCAAATTGAGTATTGTTAAAGCCTCTTTTTGGAATACGGCGAAGTAATGGCATTTGACCGCCTTCAAATCCCCCGCGAACCTGCCCGCTTTTTCTAGCATTCTGTCCCTTGTTACCGCGTCCGCCAGTAGTTCCCTGACCGCTGCCTGTTCCTCTGCCTCTGCGTTTTCTTTCTTTGTTAGCACCATGTCCTGGTCTAAGGTCATTAAGTTGCATTCTATTCTCCTAAATTTAACGACTTACTCGCTTTTCTCTAACGCAAGCCGCTATTAATGAAATAGTAATGTATAATAATTAATTTTAAAAGTAAAGTAAAAATTTTAAATATATAATGTAAAATCTAAAAACGATTGCAACATTTTAAGCAGTTGTTTAAGTTCTCATAAAATATATCATTAGCCGATTTATAATTAAATAATTTTCTAGGATAATTATTCATCCAGTCTTGTATTTTTTTAATATAAGCAGCTGAAAAGTTTTTAATATCAGTTTTCTTTTTAATAAATTTCCTTATAAGTTTATTATTATTCTCATTACTTCCCCTCTCCCAAGAGCAATAAGGGTGAGCATAATAAATAGTTGTTCGTTTAGATACTTTATCATACACTGATTTTTCTAAACCTGCCATATCTAAAAATTCTACACCATTATCTACTGTTATGCTCTTAAATATTAAGCTGAATTTATCTTTATACTTTCTTTCTAACTTATCTAATGCTGCTATTATACTTTTCTGTGTTTTATTTCTTAATTTGATTATTATTTCAAACCGTGATACTCGTTCTGTAAGCACCAGTAAGGCTGATTTACTGCCTTGTTTGCCCACCACTGTATCCATCTCCCAATTGCCATATAGTCGCTCTTTCAGTTCAAATGGTCGTTCGTCTATACTTCTGCCGCGTGTATTATTATAGGCTGTTCGTGGATTACTTTTACATTGTTTAGTATATTTTCTATATTCTATACTTTCTAATAGTCCTAATGATATATAGTTATATATTGTTTGGGTACTTATTGTTGATATACACTGATGCCTTAACTCTCCAGATATAACATCTGGGGAATACTTCTCATCTAACTTACTCTGTATATAGTCTAATAAGCCATATTCAATGTTATATTGTAATTTCCTACCTGTTTTACTCATTAAACCTTGCCTTATATTTAGAGAATAGTATGCACTATATTCTTTCCTTACACTCAAGTCACTGTTGAGAAATTCCACTGTCCCTCGCTTTATTTCTCGGTATATCGTGCTTTTAGACCTGCATAATATCTACGCTATTTCCAACACACTAACTTTGGATTTCAACAGACCTTCTAATTTATAACACTCAAATGCATTTAAGTGTTTATTTTTACGATTTTTTGGTGTAGTATCCATTTGTGGTTGTTACCTCTCTTACTTTATTTTTTAGCTAAAAAATATTATTTTATTTAAAGAGTTTTAACAACCACTTTTTTATTTATTCACTTTTTCGCAATCGTTTTTAGATTTTACCATTTTAAATATATAAAAATGTATTAATTGGTTCGCAATTTTTATTAATCTGTTTATCTAATACTATATTATAGGTTGCATTTTACAATATAGATATTTCGCCTTTTGGGTTCAATATGATATAATTGAGATATTTTTATTATTCAGAGTAATGCCATATAATGCCTATTCTGAAGTATTGCCGAAACATATTGTGTTTATAGAGCATTTAATACTGCGAAATTGTTAGGATACTATATAAAATTTTTAGTAAGTATATAAGGAATGATAAAATTTATGGGGCTTTATGCCCCATAAATTATTTATTATTTTTAATAATGTCTGAAATTTCAAGACCGCGTGCTGATGCAACCTGATCTATTGTTCTTAAATTTTTAAATCCATTCATAGCAGCATATAAAGAGTTATATGGATTTCTGCTTCTAACAGATTTAGCAAGAATATTGTGGATACCAGCAAGTTCAAATAATGAACGAACTGCTCCACCAGCAATGATACCGGTACCAGGAGCAGCTGGCTTCATAATAATTTCACTTGCTCCAAATTTACCAATAATTTCGTGCGGGATACTGCCTTTTGCAACTGGAATAGCTACCATATTTTTCTTAGCATTATCCATAGCTTTACGAATAGCATCAGGCACTTCTCTTGCTTTACCATGACCGATACCTACATTACCATTGTGGTCACCAACTACAACAAGGGCTGTAAACTTGAATATGCGTCCACCCTTAACAACTTTTGTAACTCTGCCAATGTGAACAACTTTATCAGATAATTGTTTTTCTTCTGTACTCAAATCATACCCCCTAATTAGAATTCAAGACCAGCTTCGCGTGCGCTGTCTGCTAATGCTTTTATTCTGCCATGATATATAAAGCCACCTCTATCAAATACAACTGCCTGCACACCTTTTTCTTTAGCGCGTTTAGCAACTGTTTCGCCAATAGTTTTAGCAACTTCAATGTTTAATTTACCACCGAATTTTGCACGGAACTCTTTCTCAAGAGAGCTTGCTGAAACAATAGTTTCCCCAGTTTTATCATTGATAACCTGAGCATATATGTTTGTATTACTTTTAAATACAGCAAGGCGTGGACGAGACTCTGTCCCGCGGATTTTTTTTCTTAATCTGATATGACGCCTAACGCGTCCGTCAGCTTTATTCAACCTGCTCACTATCTGCTCTCCTTATTTTTTACCAGATTTACCAGCTTTCATAGCAACATATTCACCTGCATAACGGATACCTTTACCTTTGTATGGCTCTGGTTTTCTTATTTTGCGGATATTTGCTGCAACTTGACCAACAAGCTGTTTATCTATACCTTTTACTGAGATTTTAGTAGTTCCATCAACTGAAAACTCTATACCTTCTGGTGCTTTAAATATAACTGGGTGAGAAAAGCCCATAGAAAGGTCTAAATCTTTACCTTTCATAACAACTTTATAACCTACACCGATTATTTCAAGATTTTTAGAAAATCCGTTAGTTACACCTTCAACCATGTTAGCAATAAGTGTTCTGAAAAGTCCATGTTTTTGTCTTAAACCAATTGAACCATCAGCACATTCCACTATTACTTGAGACCCGTCAACTTTAACAATGATACCTTCACTAATTTCTTGTGACAGTTTCCCTTTTGGACCTTCTACCTTAACAAGAAAGCCCTCAACATTTACTTTTACCCCCGCCGGAATAGTAATTGGTGTTTTACCAATACGAGATACTTTAACTTTCGGCTTTTGGGCTGTTTGACTATTTTGTGCCATAATAATACTCCAATTACCAAACTTGACAGAGATATTCGCCGCCTACTTTTTCATTAAGGCATTGTTTCACTGTTTTAATACCAGCAGATGTAGATATAATACCATTACCTAAGCCGCCTAATACAAGAGTTAAGTTTTTAGTATTTACATAAACTCTTCTACCCGGTTTAGATATACGCTTTAATCCACGGATAACAGACTCATTCATATCGTTATATTTTAAATAAACTATAATGTCTTTTTTATTGCCGTTTGTAACAACTCTGTAATTTTTTATATAACCTTCATCTCTAAAGATAGCTGCAATGCTTTCTTTTATTTTTGAATAAGGTATTGTAACTTCTGAATGCTTAACCATTAATGCATTACGCATACGCGCAAGCATATCAGCAATAGGGTCAGTCAATCTCATTATACTGCTCCTCCAATCCTACCAGCTTGACTTGCGAACACCTGGTATATCACCATTTAACGCAAGTTTACGGAAACACATACGGCACATATTAAACCGTCTCATAAAAGCACGCGGACGACCACAAAGTGGGCATCTATTATTTTTACGCACTTGAAATTTTTTCTTTTCAAAAGCACTGTTATATTTCGCAGTAGTAGCCATTCATATCCTCCTACTTAAGCGAAAGGCATACCAAGAGCTTTAAGCAGTTCCCTGCCTTCCTCATCGGTTTTAGCCGTCGTAGTAATAATTACATCTAATCCGCGTACTTTATCTATTTTATCGTAATCAATTTCCGGGAAGATAATTTGTTCCTTAACACCCACAGCATAGTTGCCACGGCCATCAAATGATTTTGGACTTACACCTTTAAAGTCACGAACGCGTGCAAGTGCTATATTGAAAAATCTTTGTAAAAATTCATACATAACATTGTGACGCAAAGTAACTTTACAACCAATAGCCTGACCTTCACGGATTTTGAAACCAGCTATTGATTTTTTAGCTCTTGTAACAACTGGTTTTTGACCAGCTATTTTAGTCATATCATTGATAGCATGTTCAAGAACTTTTGCATTTGCAGCTGCTTCACCTACACCCATATTAAGAACAACTTTTTCAATTACAGGCACTTGATTAATGTTTTTGTAAGAAAAAGTTTTCATCATGTGGGGAACAACTTCTTTGAGATACTTCTCTTTTAATTCAGTCATATCTTTCCACCTATGCCTTATCAATAACTTCATTACATTTTTTGCAATAGCGAACTTTTTTGCCGTTTTCTAAAAACTTAACACCTAAACGAACGCCTGTTTTGCAATTACTGCAATGATACATTACATTAGAGATGGAAAACGGCATATTCTTTTCCACTATACCGCCATCCGGGTTAGTTTGGTTAGGACGAGTGTGGCGTTTTACAACATTCACATTCTCTACAACCACTTGACCTTTCTCTTTATCTAAACTTATTATTTTAGATACTGTTTTTTTGTTTTTACCAGCTATAACAACAACTGGATCATCTTTTTTAAGTTTATATTTTATAGGCATTCTTAACTCCTATAATACTTCAGGTGCCATAGAAACTATTTTAAGGAAACCTTTACCCCTTAATTCTCTGGCAACTGGACCGAAAACGCGTGTGCCTATTGGCTCATTTTGTTTGTTTAATAAAACTGCTGCATTATCGTCAAATTTAATATATGTTCCGTCTGCACGGCGTTTTTCTTTAGCTGTGCGAACAACAACAGCACGAACAACCGCACCTTTTTTAATATTACTGTCTGGGCTAGCTTCTTTTACACTTGCCACTATAATGTCGCCGACTTTACCATAGCGTTTGCGAGAACCACCTATCACTTTAATACACATGATTTCTCGCGCACCAGAGTTATCAGCAACTGTCATACGAGATTGAACTTGAATCATTAAACAGTCTCCTCGCCTGTAGACTCAACAGAGCGGGTAATGATGCTCTCGATTCTCCAGCGTTTATTCTTACTAAGTGGTCTTGTTTCAACTATTTGAACAAAATCACCTACTCTTGCAGTATTTTCTTCATCATGAACAAAGAAAGTTTTACTGCGTTTGATGAATTTTTTATACATTGGATGCAGGATTTGACGCTCTACTTTAACAGTAACTGTCTTCTGCATTTTATCGCTTACGACTATGCCGCGGCGAACTTTCCTACGCCCTCTACTTTCCATTTGCAACCTCTTGCTTACGACGCTCAGCTAGTATTGTTTTAATACGAGCAATATCCTTGCGAGTTTGTTTAATTTTAGATGTATCTTCAAGCTCGCCTGTAGAAAGTTTAAAACGGAGACGGAAAGAATCTTCTCTCAGTTCCGCTTCTTTTTTCATTAATTCTTCTGTGCTTAATTCACGAATTTCAGCTGCTTTCACTATTTCACCTCTTCTGATGCTGCTTTTGCAATAACTTTGCATCTAACAGGCAGTTTATGAGCTGCACGGCGGAAAGCTTCTCTAGCTAATGCTTCATCTACTCCACCAATTTCATATAAAACTGTTCCCTCTTTAATAGGAGCAACATACCCTTCCAGAGGACCTTTACCTTTACCCATACGAACTTCAGCTGGTCGTTTAGTAATAGGTTTGTGTGGAAATATTCTAATTACTACATCACCACCACGCTTTAAGTAACGGTTAATGGCGATACGAGCCGCTTCAATTTGACGGCTTGTTATTTTTGCTTTATCTTCGCTTACTAAACCGAAATCACCATATACAACAGTATTACCTTTTTGAGCTTTACCTTTAATACGGCCTTTAAACATTTTGCGGTATTTGGTTTTCTTTGGCATTAACATAATTATTCTGCCCCCTTGCCGCTTCTGTCTTCAAGGATTTCACCAGTGAATATCCATACTTTTACACCTATAATACCATAGGCTGTAAGAGCTTCTGCTGTGCCATAATCAATAGCTGCACGAAGAGTTTGAAGAGGAACGCGTCCTTTAATATACCATTCGCTGCGTGCAATATCTGCACCTGCAAGCCTTCCGCCACACATTACTTTGATGCCTAATGCACCAGATTTAAGTGTCTGTAAAACAGCTTTTTTCATAGCTCTTCTAAAAGCTACACGGCGAATAAGCTGCTGAGCAATAGAATCTGCAACTAATGTTGCATCAAGCTCAGGTTTTTTCACTTCACGGATAACAAGTAATATTTCTGCTGAAGTGAATTTTTTAAGCTCACTTTTGAGCTTTTCAATTTCCGCACCTTTTTTACCAATAACAATACCCGGACGGCTAGTATTGAGAGTCACTCTGATTTTAGAACTCATACGCTCAATGCCAATTTGTGCAATGCCTGCCTGATTTAAGCGTCCCCTTAAATACTTACGAATTCTGATGTCTTCAATTAAGTTTTGGCTGTATTCTTTTTTATTAGAATACCATACAGAATTCCAGCTTTTGTTTACACCGAGTCTGAAACCATTAGGATTAACCTTCTGTCCCACTATTTCACCTCCGTTTCTTCTTGTAAAACTACTTTGATATGAGTAGTCGGTTTACGGATAAGAGATGCCCTACCATATGCACGAGGAGTAAACCTCTTCATAGGTGGCCCCATTTCAATTCTAAGTACGCCTACTTTTAAGCGGGTCACATCACGAATACCGTGGTTTTCTTCAGCATTTGCCATAGCTGATTTAATAACTTTTGCAATAATAGCAGCTGCTTTGCGTGGAGTAAATTTAAGGATAGCCATAGCTTCCTCAACTTGTTTGCCTCTAACAAGAGCTGCTACTTCACGGGCTCTTCGTGTGGATACCCGAGCGAACTTTGCTACTGCCCTAACACCCGGTTCTAAATCTCTTTGATTTTTTCTTTTGTTTTTAACAGGTGCTTTTGATGGTTCTGCTGCTTTAACATCCATACGACTTACCTTTTGACCTTTTTATCATCTTTCTTATGACCACGAAAAGTTCTAGTCAAAGAAAATTCACCTAACTTATGACCTACCATGTTTTCTGTAACATAGACAGGGATAAATTTATTTCCATTATGAACAGCAAATGTTAAGCCTATCATATCTGGCACGATAGTGCTTCTGCGTGACCAAGTTTTTATAACTTGTTTGCTGTTAGTTTCTTTAGCTTCTTTTACCTTTTTTTCAATATGAGCGTCTATAAAAGGTCCTTTTTTAAGCGATCTTGGCACATTGCCCTCCTATCGTGCTATCTTTTAGATACAATATACTTATTAGATGGTTTGTTTTTCTTACGAGTTTTGTAACCTTTAGTTGGTTTACCCCAAGGTGTAGTAGGATGACGACCGCCACTTGTTCTACCTTCACCACCACCCATTGGGTGGTCAACTGGGTTCATCGCAACACCACGAACTGTAGGTCTAACACCTTTCCAGCGTTTTCTACCAGCCTTACCAATTTTTAAGTTTTCATGTTCTGTGTTAGATACTTGACCAATAGTTGCTTTACATTCAGCTTTAACAAGCCTAATCTCACCAGATGGGAGCCTTACATGGCAGTATTCACCTTCTTTTGCAAGAAGCTGAGCATACGAACCAGCTGAACGAGCTAATTGACCACCTTTACCAGGTCTTAATTCAACATTGTGAATTACTGTTCCAACAGGCATATCTTTTAATGCCATAGCATGACCAGCTTTAATATCTGCACCTTCGCCGCTTTGAATAATATCACCAACTTTTAATGATATTGGAGCAACAATATAGCGTTTTTCACCATCTTTATATACAACTAATGCAATACGAGCAGAACGATTTGGGTCGTATTCAATTGTTGCAACAGTAGCTGGAATACCATCTTTATTTCTTTTAAAGTCAATAATACGGTATAATTTTTTATTGCCACCACCTTGGTGACGAACTGTAATACGGCCTCTATTATTACGACCGCCTTTTGATTGAAGAACTGTTGTAAGCGATTTCTCCGGAGTAGAAGTAGTGATATCCGCATAATCGCTGTTTGTTCTAAAACGAACGCCTTTTGACGTCGGTTTAAAGGTTTTGATACCCATTTACCACTCTCCCATTACACGATGTCAAGCTTTTCGCCCTCTTTAAGAGTAACGATAGCTTTTTTCCAATCATTTCTTCTGCCAAGAATTTTGCCAAAGCGTTTTTCTTTACCTTTAAAGTTCATTGTGCGAACATGCTCAACTTTAACTTTAAGTAAATCTTCAACAGCTTCTTTAATTTGTGTTTTAGTAGCATCTGTATGCACTTGAAAAACAACAGAATTAAGGCCTTTTTCCTGCATCATCATTGCTTTTTCAGTAAGAAAGGGTTTTCTTATAACATCATACTTAGTAATCATTATGCACCTTCCACTGCAACGCCTGTGGCTTTTTCTACCATAGGGAGACTGTTTTTGAGGAAAATTATTTTGTAAGAGTTCATAATATCATAAACATTTAAACCATTTACATGTAATATGTCTGCATAAGGAATGTTGCTGAAAGCTCTAGCAACTTTTTCATCAATTACATCAACTACAATAAGAACTCTTCTGTCAGCATTGAAAGCTTTTAAGATTTCAACTGCTTCTTTAGTTTTGCCATTTTCTACAAAAAGGCTGTCTAAAACAACAACTGCACCTGCATCATATTTTGCATGGATTGCACTTCTTAATGCGTTTTTAACCTTTTTCTTAGGCATAGAATAAGAATAATCTCTTGGCTGTGGTCCAAATATTGTGCCACCGCCTCTCCATAATGGAGACCTTGAAGAACCAGCTCTAGCTCTGCCAGTTCCTTTTTGTTTCCACGGCTTTCTGCCACCACCGGAAACTAAACCCTTAGTCTTAGTTGCATGAGTTCCTGCTCTTCTGCAGGCAAGCTGCATTTTAACTACTTCATGGATTAATACAGTATTTACTGGATAATCAAGAATAGCATCATGCAAATCAACTGAGCCAACTATTGAGTTTTTCACATCAAATACATCAATTTTTGCCATTAGATTTCCTCTAAAATTTTTCACATATACCAGATAGGATATCCTGATATATGTATTTGTGCATAAAAGGCTTAAAAGCTTATCGCACAAAATCTTTTATTTAAAAGGCTTAATGCCTTGTTATTAACTTTTTCACTATATCTTTATTTTTGAGCATAGATATAGGCATAATGCTTTATGCACGGATAGATACTTTTGCATATTTTAAAAAAAATATCAAGTTTTTTTTTACTTTTTTTAAAAGTTTTTTTATTTATATGTAAGTGCTTGATATAAAACAATTTATTTTATTATAGACTTATCAAAAAAATATTATAATTTAAAAAAAATATAACTCTACTGAGCTTGAAATATAGCGAAGTGTATAAAAATAAGATAAATTAAATATATTATGCACTCTTATAATATAAATAATTTAGATTTTTCACTATGCTCAAAATGACAATATGTGAATTATTATAACAGCTGTAACTATGAGAACTTATCCAGAAATACAGCTTATTACAATCAGGTCATACTGAGCCAAAGGCAAAGTATCTTAATTTGTCCTTTATTTTCAAATTCGTCCATGAATTTGAAAAAATACGCTCTGCCGAAAAAAGTTCGGCTATCGCTCACTAAAGACGGGACTTCCTGTCCCTGCATTACATTATTAAACCTGCTTACCTGTCTTACTGAGCTTGAAATATAGCGAAGTATCTTAATTTGTCCTTTATTTTCAAATTCGTCCATGAATTTGAAAAAACACGCTCTGCCGAAAAAAGTTCGGCTATCGCTCACTAAAGACGGGACTTCCTGTCCCTGCATTACATTATTAAACCTGCTTACCTGTCTTACTGAGCTTGAAATATAGCGAAGTATCTTAATTAATGTCCTTTATTTTCAAATTCGTCCATGAATTTGAAAAAACACGCTCTGCCGAAACAAGTTCGGCTATCGCTCACTAAAGACGGGACTTCCTGTCCCTGCATTACATTATTAAACCTGCTTACCTGTCTTACTGAGCTTGAAATATAGCGAAGTATCTTAATTAATGTCCTTTATTTTCAAATTCGTCCATGAATTTGAAAAAACACGCTCTGCCGAAACAAGTTCGGCTATCGCTCACTAAAGACGGGACTTCCTGTCCCTGCATTGCATTATTAAACCTGCTTACCTGTCTTACTGAGCTTGAAATATAGCGAAGTATCTTAATTAATGTCCTTTATTTTCAAATTCGTCCATGAATTTGAAAAAACACGCTCTGCCGAAACAAGTTCGGCTATCGCTCACTAAAGACGGGACTTCCTGTCCCTGCATTGCATTATTAAACCTGCTTCCGCTTAATTTATAGCAAAGTATCTAAAATATACAAACTGCAACAATTATAAAAATAGTATATATAGTTATTGAAACTCATACTATATAGATTTTTTGCCCGTAAATTCAGGCTTAAAATGACTTTGGAACAAAACTTTTAGATAAATTCACAATATAAAAAAAGCCGCTCTTAAATAAAGCGGCTGATTAAAAATATTAATTATTTAACTATTTTCGCTGCCTAAATTTCATCTTATCAATAATTAAAACACCAGTTTTGCTGTCATAACTGTATGTTTTTGCTTCTCTTAAATAGCTAAAATATTCATATTCACCATCATTTTGTTCTCTTGTGCCTTCCATTTTCGTATATGACATATAGCTGAGTTTGATTTTATTATTGTCTTTAATTTCATAAGTACCCATATATGTATTTACAAGAGCATAGCCATATACACCACCGTTTTTAAAACCAATTAAAATAGATGGGTATTTTTCTGATGTAAACTCTTTGCCATTTAATACATCTTTTGGTACAGCAAAAGCAGCAGCTGGAACAATTATAAGAATAATAAGTAATAATTTAAAATATTTCATAACATCTCCTACTAAATATTTATTGTATTGTATAATAAGTTTAATATTTTTGCAATTATATTATTTTTAAAATTTAATTAAATCAAAAACTGCTTTTGTTTCTGCTGCCATCTGATTGCCATAACCGCAGTAACAGTATATACTGCAACCTGTATCCAAAGATTAATATACTTAGGCATAATATCTGTTATACCTGCCCCCATTTGACGAATATACAAGAAACCTGTTACTCCCGGAGTTGATGGTATAAGATAAGAAAAATATTTTATCCAGTCTGGCATCATCCAGTGCGGCCATATAAAACCTGCAAGCATAACAAACGGAATAGAAGTCATAAGCATAACTAAAAGCACCGCATCCCTGTCTCTGGCAAATACACTTAATGTTATACCAAAAAGAGCAATAGATAAACCATAAGGTATGGCAAACATTACTGCTTCTAAAAGAGAATTATGCAGCTGAATACCAAAAACCATAGGACCTATTGTAAAGAAAAATGAAAAAACAGCTGCAAAAATTGTCATATACACAGTTATTTTTGCACAAAGTATTGTAAATGTAGAAGTATTTTCTGGATAGCCGTAACCTCTTTCATAACCTGCTGCATGAACAAGCAGTATAACCATTAATAAAATCTGCTGAACTATAATTGCATAGATTGCAGGTGCTACAAAACCAACATAGCCAGCACGCGGATTAAATACTGGCTTTGATGTTACATTTACTGCTGACTGCAAAAGAAGTGCATCTGTTATAGGAACACCAAGCATACTCATTTTCTGTATTTTTACACCTGCTGCTGTCATAAGCACAATTTGAGTTGCTGCTGTGATAGCTGTGGAATAAAGAATAAAATATGAGCCATCTGCAAATACAGAAACTGTTGGGCTTTCCCCTTTTGCAACCTGTTTATAAAACTCATCTGGTATATATATAATGCCAAAAACATCCCTTAAATAAACTGCCTTTTTTGCTTCCTCCATAGATGGATACTGCATAACTTTTAAACTTTCTGTATTATTAAGCATAGTTACAACGGTGCTGCTTAAATCTGATTTATCTAAATCTACAATCGCAACAGGCATTTTGCGGACAATATCATTTTCATAAGGAAATGGATAATAAAACGAATAAAATGCTGTGCCTACAAATATAATAGTTATAGAAAGCATATCAAAAATTATTCTTCTATATTCAAGCTTAAGTATAGATAAATAATTTTTCATACCTGCCTCCTAAGGTATATATGGCTGTATAACTTTATTACAATAATAGATACAGCAAAAACGAATGTGCCTAATAAAAAAAGGTATAATATTTCACTGCCTGTAGAATTATATGGGGCACTGCCTCTAATAGCCTCATTTACTAAAACTCTGTGATAGTGAGTTAATGGAAAAAACTCGCTTAAATAATAAGCATATTTTGGCATTGCTACCTGTGGAAAAGATATACCTGCATAAGCAAATGTTGGGGCGGCATATACTGCTGCTGCACTAAAAGCTAACGGCCTAAGTATCACTGCAATAAAAAGCCCTGCTGCCATTGAAACATACACATACATCATTGTAGCAATAATTATTTTCCAGTATCCTGAAACCATAGGCACTTTTATATATACAAATAATACAAAAAGCATAAACATTCCAGAAAATGCAAACAATACAGCATAAGGAAGCAGTTTGCCAAAAGTATATGAAAAAGGTGCCTTATTAACCATATCTATAATGTCTAAATATTTTCTTGAACGCTCTTCATAAAGCACACCATAAAGAATAACACATATTACAAAAAGCTGAAATGCCGCAGGAATAAGCCCAAACACAAAAAAATACTGATAATTTAAATATGGATTAAAAAGTATTTTTTCACCAATATTTACAGGATGAACCTGAAAATCTGCATCATAAGCAGGCACCCCGTGGCTCATCATATATTTTTTATTATGAAAATCAGAATAATCTTTTACAGCAGAAAATACTCCTTTATTTACAAGACTGCCAACTATAAAAAGCTCATTATTATAATAAAGAACAACTTCTGCACCTTTATAACCTAATGCTCTTTTTGAAAAATCTTCAGGAATAAGCACTATACCATATATTTTTCCACCACGGATGAGTTTTTCTGCCACTTTCATATTTGGCACTTTCTCTATAATATTTACATAGGGAGATGCCTGAATAATGCTTGTTAATTCTAATGATAATGCACTGTTATCTTCATCTATAACAGCAATAGGTATTTCTCTTATTACAGGATTAGCAAAAACACCTATTAAAACAGTGAATAAAATAACTGGAGTAATAAGTATAAAATAAAAGAGTTTCCTGCGTGTATGCAGCAGAAAATGCCATTCTCTTTCAAAAAAATATTTTATAGTTCTAAAATATTCTGATATTGTCATTTTATATTACTTGTGTTTAACATCTGAATAAAATACAGCAGTCATTCCAGCTCTTACTCCCGGAATTTTCTGCTGTGGATATGCTTTAACTTCAAATGTTTTTAAGTCAAAATCTGCACTTGTTTTTGTAGCACTCCACACTGCATAACTGCCTGCAGGTGCAATATATCTTACTTCTACAGGATATATCTGACTGTCAGATAATGCTGGTATTTCCACATTTATAACTGTGCCCATACGGATATTCTTTAATAAATCTTCCCTAAGATAAAAAGTAACCCATGTGTCTTCTAAATCCACAATAGTAATAACTGGAAACCCGGGAGTTACAAGCTCGCCCTGCTCCACAACAACTGTTGACACTTCTCCATCTATTGGTGAATGAAGTATTGTATCTTCAAGCAGCACCATTACTTCCTGCAGCACACCATTTGCCTGCTCTTTTATAGCCTCTGCTGCTGTTTTATCTTCTGGTCTTGCTCCAATCTTTGCCATTTCATAATTTGCTTTTGATGCTCTCACATCATTTTGCAGCACTTTCCATTGAGTTAAGGCTTCATCTAAACTTTGAGTGGTAACTACACCGTCATCATGAAGTGACTTTACTCTTGAATATGTTTTAAATGCATACTGTTCTGCAGCCACTGCTTTTTGATATATATTATAAAGAGCAGTAATTTCTTCCTGTCTTGCTCCATCATCTACTTTTTTCTGCTGTGCCTCAGCAGCTTTTACTGCCGCAGCAGCCTGAGTTTCTTTTGCTTTTAAAGCAGGTGAATCAATAGTAGCTAAAATTTCGCCTTTTTTAACTTTCTGCCCCTCTATAACAGGAAGTGTTGCAATATTTCCAGGAACTTTTGCCGCTACCTGCACTTGTTTTGAATGAAACTCTCCTTGTATTGTTAAGGGAACAGGTCTTGTGGCATACCATACACTAACTGCAATAATGGCACCTATTACTATAAATGCAACAGAATAATAAATATATTTCATAGAATTAATCTCCTTTTTATTTTATTAAAAATAACCTATTTTAACCCCGGCTCAACAAATGCTTTTGCCCTGTATGATTCAAAGCTGTCAAACATACCCGCAGTTGAAAGCATATTTATTAAAGCCATATCAAACTTATAAGCTGCCTTTATTGCAGACATCTTTGAATTTGAAAGAGCCAGCTCTGCATCTACCACATCTAAACTTGTAGCCATTCCCTGATTAAAGGCTTTCTGCCTTGCTCTAAGATATTCTTCTGTAAAAGCAAGAGATTTAAGAGATGCTTCATAGTCTGCCCTTGCATTTTCCATTGTTATATACTGCTGCTCTATAAGAGTTCTAATATCTTTTTCAGCTCTTAAAGCTATTAATTTTGTGCTTTCTTCTGACTGTTTACTCATTTTTAACTGATGATAATTTTTCAAACCATCAAAAAGATTTAATGACATCTGCAAGCCAACTATATAATCTGGTGCAAGGCTTGAAAGCTGATAGTCATAAATATTTACCATACCAAAAGCATTTATTTTAGGGATAAATGATGATGTGCTGTTAATCACTCCTGCATGAGCCAGTTTTTTAGCACTCTGCACCTGCTTTAATTTAGCATTAGAAGTTGATGCCATATCCTGAAAATACATTAACGCTTCAATATCTTCTGTATTTATTATAAAAAGCGGAGTTGCAGGCGTTATATTATTATCATTACTGCTAATCATAGATTTTAATGCTGATTCTACAAGTTTAGCTTCTCTAATAGATGTATCAAGTGATTTTTCTGCATCAGATAAAGCCATTTCTGCATGAAGCCTTTCC
The DNA here is from genome assembly GCF_000487995.2 of Mucispirillum schaedleri ASF457. NCBI lineage: Bacteria > Pseudomonadati > Deferribacterota > Deferribacteres > Deferribacterales > Mucispirillaceae > Mucispirillum > Mucispirillum schaedleri. Next base: position 2,018,379 of record NZ_CP097562.1, on the reverse strand, counting down.
ACTTTTGCAAGCATACCAGCTTTTTCCATTTTTAATGCTTTATTATAATGCTCCTGCATAGAGTTTTTTACATCCTGTTTTAATGCAATAATGTCATTAATAAAACGAAGTGTAAAATATTTTTCTGCCATAGCAATACCTAACTCATCATGGCGGATAGTTTTACCATATCTTGCAATTTCTAAATTTGCACTTGCAGCTTTATTGGCAGCATATATTTTACCACCTGTAAAAACTGGCCAAATCATTGCTGCATTTAATGAAAAGAACTGGTCCTGCTGAACTACCTGTTCCATAGATGATGGCAGATTAAGCGGTGGAAGTGGAATAGGAAGGCTGCTTAATATTCCATTGACTGTGTCGCTGACAGGGCTTAAATCCACATCCATAGTTAAGTCATTGCCAAAATATGTATAAGCTGCATTTAAATATATTTGCGGAGAATAAAGCCCTAATGCAGCTTTTTTTGCATACTCTTTTTGTTTATAGTCGGCTTCTGCCTGTGCTATACCTTCATGTGTTCCATACAGGCTTTCTAAAGCCTGACTGAATGTTATATCTGCACCAAAAGAATAAGTGCCTGATGCAAGCAGCAGTAGTATTAAAAATATCTGAACTTTCTTCATATACTCCTTACCATAAAAACAGCAGTTAACTTTATTTTATGGTTATTATATACTTTATAATTAATTATTTTTCTACTATTTTTTTTATTGATTAAATAAACAATAAATATTATATTGTTCTATGATAAACACAGGCTGCATTAATATATGGTATCAGGATTAAATTTTTTAGCAGTATTAGATGATAACTTCTTTAACGAACATATATTTGAAACAGCAGAAAAACTTGACGGCACTGCTGAAATTATATGGTTCAGGTTTAAAAATTATAATAATATCCATTATAAACTTAATAAAATAAGAAAAATTGTAAAGAAAAGTATTCTTACACTAAGCAGTGATTATGTCCTTGCAGAAAAGTATGGCTTTGACGGCATTCATCTTAATAAAAATACTATAAAAGATTACAATACTTTTAAACCAGCATCAAGTCTTATTACTGGCTATTCAAGCCACAGTGCAGCTGAAATTGATAACATAAAAGCTGATTATTATACCTTAAGCCCCATATTTGATACACCAAAACCATACAATGTAAATCAATTAGGCATCATAGATTATGATAAAACCAAAAAAGTATTTGCTCTTGGTGGCATTAATCTTGAAAATTTAGAGATAATAAAAAAACATTTTTACGGCTTTGCAGGTATAAGGGTAATAAATGATATATTATCCTAATTTATCTTTTATTTTTAAATACTGTCCAGCTACGGACTTTTAATTTTATTGCTGCTCGCTTGGAAAGTCCTTGCCTCGCAAAAAATGCTCCCCCTTGAATTTTCTAAATCACGCTCTGCCGAAACCGGCTATCGCTCAACTAAAGACGGCTTGTTCTGAGGCTGCTTCCGTGTCATATTAAGCTTTTAAGCGAAGTATCTAAAATATATAAACTGCAATAATCATAAAATAGTATGTATAGTTATTTAAATTTATACCATATAGATTTTTCGCCTTTAAAAATCAGGCTCAAAATGACTAGAGTGTGAAAACCATATGACTGCTGCATAAAATTTTTTAAATAAGTCCAAAACATATTAAAATACTGCGGACTTATTAAAAAATTATCATAAATAATATAATAAAAGTTAATTTTTAAGTCTTAAAATATTTAATCCAAGAGCAATAAATATTACACCTGCAGTTTTATTTAAATAATATGAAAATTTAGACTGCCTTAATATATTTGACATCCTTGCTGATGCCCATACTAAAAAAATACTCCACAGTGAACCTATAAATATAAATGTTAGACCTAATATTAAAAATGGAACAGGACTTGACACATTACTTTTTACAAACTGTGGCAAAAGTGCTAAAAAGAAAAGTGCCACTTTTGGATTAAGAAGGTTTGTAAAAAAACCCTGCCTGAATACTGCAAAAAATGAATACGAAGCATTATCTTCATTAATATTAATACTTGATTTTGATTTTAATGCCATTATACCAAGATATATTAAATATGCCGCCCCTGCAATTTTTACTATGTTAAATAAAAGTGCAGAAGTCATTAATATAACAGAAAGACCAAAGGCAGCCAGCATTGTATGAACAAATAAACCGCATACAATACCAAAAACAGAAGCAAATCCCTGCCTGTATCCGCCTGCTATTGATTTTGTTAATATAAAAACAGTATCTGCTCCCGGTGTAATGGAAAGCATAATAACTGCTAAAATAAAACCATAGTAATTTGTAATATCTGACATTTTACTGCACCAAAGAATTCATTGAGAAAAGCGGCTGCATAATAGATACAACAATAAAACCTACAAGCACACCAATAATAACAATAAATATAGGCTCAATAGCAGAGATAAATGATGTTAAAAACTTATCAACATTTTTAGAATAAAATTCATTTACACGCTCTAAAAGTTCAGGCATATTTCCGGAAGATTCACCTGTTGATACTGCTGCTGGAAAAAGCTCTGGAAAAATACCTGCATTTCTAACTGCCACAGAAAATTTTGTCCCTGCCTGCACCGATTCTCTTACCTGACTTACAATATTATACATATACTTATTATCAATAACAAGAGATGCATAATGCAAAGCATCAGTTAAGGGAAGCCCTTCTTTTAACTGAAATGATAATACATGGGCAAACTTAGATACAGATACATGGGAAACAAGGTTTATTTTAAACAACTTTTTATCAAGAGCCAGTCTGAATTTATTATTGTTTCTATATAGATACCTGATAGAAAATATAATAAACATAATAAATAATAAAAGCACAAGACCATATTCACTGACAAAATCAGAAACATGCAGTAAAAATTGAGTAGATGCAGGTATCTGCTGTTTCATTGATGCAAAAATAGATTCCATTTTAGGCACAACAAAGGCAAGTAAAAAACCAAGCACTGCAAACCCCATAACAAGTATAGTCATAGGATAAACCATAGCTGTTTTAATTTTATCTGTATTTTTTCGCTTGTCTTCTTCATATACTGCAATATCTGCTAAAATGGCAGCAAGTTTGCCAACCTGCTCTGATGCTTTTATAAGGTTTACATACATTGGCTCAAATATTTTAGGATATTTTGATAAACTGTCTGAAAACCGCATACCTTCTGAAACTTTTGATGCTGATTCTAACAAAGCATTTTTTAAATGCTGCTCTTTTGTGCTTTTTGCAACAATTTTTAATGCTTCTACAAGTGGTATTCCGCTTCTTAAAAGCAGTGAAAGCTGGAAAAAAGTATCTGATAAGTTAAGTTTTTTTGCAAATATTTCCTGCAATTTGGCAAAAAATGGCTGCTTTTCCCGCATATCAGAAATGGAAGAAACAAATATTCCTTCTGATAAAAGCTCGCTGGTTAATACCTGCCTGCTTACTGCTTCACGCACACCTTTCACTTCTTTGCCTGTTTTTGATATGCCTTTATAACTGTATGCTGCCATTAATCAACCTTTGTAACAGAAAGCACTTCTGATGGTGTTGTTATGCCTTTTTTTACAAGCTCTGCACCATACTCAAACATAGTGCGAAAACCCTCTTTTCGTGCTGCTTCTTTTATATCATAGCTTGAAGCCCGCTTATTTATTAAGCTTCGCAGACTGTCTGTTATTTCAAGCATTTCAAATATACCTATCCTGCCTCTATAACCAGTATTAAAGCAGTTAGAACAGCCTTTACCTTTAATATAACTGTTTATTTCTATACCTGCACGAAGAAAAGTGGATTTTATATAATCATCTGCTGATACTTCTTCCTGACAATGCGGACATGTTTTCCTTACAAGCCTTTGACCTATTACAACAGCAAGTGATGAAGAAATTAAAAAAGGCTCTACTTCCATTTCAATAAGCCTTGCAATAGCTGTTGGAGAGTCATTTGTATGAAGTGTAGATAAAACTAAATGCCCTGTTAATGATGCCTGAATAGCAGCTTCTGCCGTTTCATTATCACGAATTTCACCAACTAATATAATATCAGGGTCCTGCCTTAAAAATGTTTTAATTGCTGCTGCAAATGTTAAATTTACAGCTGGATTCATCTGCACTTGTGTTACATTATCAATATGATATTCAACAGGGTCTTCTATTGTAACTACATTTTTATTATCTCTATTCATTGCAAGCAATGAAGCATAAAGAGTTGTTGTTTTACCACTCCCAGTGGGACCTGTAACAAGTATAATACCATTTGGTTTGTCAAGATATGGGCGGAATTTTTCATAAAGCTCACCGTCTAAACCAATCTGCTGTAAAGATGTAAAATCTGATGAACGCTCTAATATACGAAGAACGGCTTTCTCTCCATTAATTGACGGCATAGTAGATACACGAATATCTATTACACGGTTACCTATTTTTAAATTTATTCTACCATCTTGAGCTCTTCTTGTTTCTGCCACATCAAGCTGACCTATAACTTTTATGCGGGCAAGTATTGGGTCATGAACACTTTTTGGATATGTTTTTAAAGTATTTAAACAACCATCCACTCTTATACGGATTAAAAATGCACCATCTCTGCCCTCAAAATGAATATCACTGGCACCATTTTTTACGGCACTGATAATGATTTGGTTTACAAGCCTGATAACTGGTGCATCATCATAAGATGATGTTAAAATATTTGCATCATCTTCTAAATCATTGCTTTCATCATCAGATGCCATATCATCTACTTCGCCGCCAAAACTTTCAAGTATCTCTAATATGTGCCTTTTTTCTGTATATTCATAATCAGGATTAATTCCAAGTGAAAAACTCATAAACTTTGCTTTTTGCAGTCCCGCATCATCAGCATAATAAAACTTTATATCTCCATTATCTGCACCAACAGGCACAAAATCACTTTTATCAGGAAATTTCATATACTGAGATTTTACACTTTCAAAATCCATACTCATATATTATTCACCTTAGTTTTCTGGGCTGATAATACCTGTATCTTCATTATTATTTAAAAACTGATTTCCATTTTCTTCATTATTATCAACAGCAGACGGAGTTAAAAGCTTAGTATTTTCTTCTACTGCTTTTTTATCTTCCTTAGCACTTTTTTTGGCTGCTTCTTTTTCTGCCTTTTCTACAGCTTTTTGTCTCTCTTTTTCAGCTTTTTTTTCTGCTTTTTCTCGCTGTGCTTTTTCTTTATCTCTCTGACTTTGAGTTTTTTGTGCTTCTTCTGGAGATAAACCTTCTATTTCATTTTTAAGCTGTATAGACCTGCCTGTATCTGTAAAAGCACCTTTATTAAATTCTGCATCACCCTGACGATTAAAATCTTCCATTGTGGCACGCTTGCCTTCCATAAGTTTTTGATTATCTTCAAGTGTATCTATAATATGGGCAGTAATAAAAAGCATAACATTTGTTTTTTGAGTCATAGTAGACTGTGTTTTAAAAAGCCAGCCTAAAACAGGTATTTGAGAAAGACCCGGAATACCTGTTACTGTAGTAGTAGAGTCGTCTTTTATCATACCAGAAATAACCATAATTGAATGGTTTTTCAGTTTAACTGTTGTATTTGTTGTTCTAGTAAGAGTAGTAGGTGCTGTTGAGCTTACTGCTGAGCCAGATACCTTTTTTATTTCCTGTTCAATAGCAAGTGTTACCATATCATCACTGGATATCTGCGGAGTAACTTTTAATTTTACACCCACATCTCTATAATCATAAGTTTGTATAGGATTATTGTTTGAGTCATATTTTGTACTTGTTTGATAAGGCATATTCTCACCAACAAATACTTCTGCTGCTGAGTTGTTTAATGTAAGTATCTGTGGATTTGATATAATATTTATACCGCTTGATGTGCGAAGGGCAGAAATTAATGCACCAATTGATGGAAATTTTGCTCCTTGAAATGATATAATATTACCTATTACACCAATTCCAAGACCTGTGCCAAGTCCAGAAATACTTGATGCTCCTTGAGTAAGGGAGCCAATAATACTTCCCAAATTTCCAGTATTTGCACTGCTGCCAACAATAGCTCCTGAACCATTTCCTGCCCCCATAAACCATTCAACACCAAACTGAGAGCTTTTATCTATACTTGTTTCTAAAATTAAAGCTTCCACATATACCTGACGGCGTGGAACATCAAGTTTAGATATTAATGAATCTAAATTATCATATAACTCTTTGTCCCCTATTGCTAAAATAGAGTTTGTTGCATTATCTGAAGAAATACTTACTTTTGAATTAGATGAAGCAGTAGCAGCTGTGCCAGTTTTACCTGCCTGCTGAGAAAGAGAAGATACAAGTTTTGATAAAACTTTTTCCACATCTTCTGCCCTTGCATTTTTTAAATAAAATACTCTAGGCTCTGTATTTATTGCCATATTTTTAGAATCAAGATTTGCTACTATTGTAGATATTCTTTCATAATCCTTTTTTGTTGCTGCAATGATTAATGTGTTAGATATATCATCTGAAATAATAACTGGCGAAGTTGAATTAATAGAATTTTTTGCAAGCTCGTTAAAAAATTTAGTAATCTGCTGCTCTATTTTACTTGCAATACTATACTGCAAAGAAAGTGTATAAAATTTATAACCTGCTGCCATATTATCTACTTTATTTATTAATGCAGTCATTTTCTCAATACGAGATGCATCATCTCTTACTACTACAATATTTAAACCTTTTACTGCTTCCACATAACCTGTTTTAGATTTCATTCTGTTTAATACAGGAAGTATTGTTGCAGCATTATAGTTATCAAGAGACATAACAGTAGTCATATACCCTTTTGAATTTCTACCAACTCCATTTAGTTTTATTTCTTCATCAAAAGCCTGCATATCTTTTTCTGCTATAATCTGTATGCTGTCTCCTTGTGTAACAGGCTGATAACCATTTAACTTCATAACAGAATAAAAAATATCAAGAATTTCTTTTGAATCCATATTCTTTTGAGAAGAAATGGTTACATTACCCCGCAAATCTGCTTCATTATATATAACATTTTTACCAGTAAATTCAGATACAAATGTAATAAAATCTTTCATCGGCACATTTTTAAAGTTTACTGTATAATCATTCTGCTGAGCATATCCGCTGCATGCAAAAAATATCACAAAAAGGAATTGTAATAAAAATAGTTTCTTTTTCATCTAATTTCCACAAACAATGATTTTTTTTCATTATTTCTCAGCATATCCACATTTAATGCTGAAATATCATCAACTTGAGAAAACATATTAAATAATGCTGCTGGGTTTGTAAGCTCACTGCCATTTATTCTGGTAATAACATCTCCAACCTTTAATCCAAGTTTTAATAAAGGTGATTCCGGCTTTAACATAGCCACTCTGTAACCTACAAAACTGCCATCTTCATAAAAAGTGGCAACCCTTGCACTTTGAAGCACTTTATTTATATCTTTCAAGTCATTTTTAAGTTCATCTCTTGGAACAGTAATATTAACATTTGTTCCACTGTCCTGCACTTTTACACCAGTATTTAAAGCTGTCTGTTTATTTGGTATTGACTGCACAACAGCTCCATTATCTATAACTATTGAATATCTTTTCTTATCCTTTTCTATAGTTGCAAAGCTGAAAGATAAATCAACTAATGTAATACCTGCTTTTGTTTTGCCAAGCGAAATGCTGACAGTATCATTTTCAAGGCTTATAGTAGCTATGCCTGCATGGTTTATTTCATCATAAATGACACCTATTAAAGCAGCTCTAAATGGAGGGGGTGGATTTAATGGTGCACCATCTTTTGTAACAATAGGACTGCCATCTGCATCTACACCACTGCTGTCAGTAACCGCAGCAGGAGTAACATCTAATAAAAAAATATTTTCAGCAATAATATTTTCTGCTGCTTTATTAATATCTAAATTAGCTTTTTCTATTTTTTTTATCCTTGGCACAGGCAGCGGCTTTGGTGCCATAAAAGCACTCCCCACTATTACTGAAATTAAATAACCTGCTGCGATACCTGTAACTATAGGATAAATTATATAAGGAAGTTTAAAATTTACCATGCTATATGAAATATCAATTTATTACATAAATTGCAAATAATTTTTTACATATTATGTATATTTTTAATAAAATTGCAACAAAATTTTTCTCTTATGTCCGCAAATGATAATGACATTTTTTTAATACAATTCAAAAAGAATATGATATTGTCCTAAAAAGTTCTAAATTATAATTGTAATAAATAAGAAATATTTATAGATTATTTCTATTTACAGCAGATACCCTAAGTTATTTCATTATCTTTGCGACTTAATTTTATATGAACAATTTTTTTTGGAATGGTTTGTCAGCTATTTGTCTGAGCATAGCGAGTTATAGTGACAATGGAGAAAAAATTGAGAATGGTTATACAATTGGAGCATAAGGAATGAAATAACAAAATATTACTTTATGAGATTTGCGGCGGCGAGACAGATACATATTTTATTCTCTATAACTTATTCTCAGTAATAAAAATTACTAACTTATCAAGACATTATCAAAAAGAATATGACAGAAATACATTAATATTAAAGAAACTGTGAAACAAAACTGGCAGAGTAAGTGTTTTATATGTATCATATAAATATCCCAAAAATAAAGATGGAATGAATACCATAAGGTTAAACAATGCAAAATCATTTAACAGCAAATGGATAAATGTAAATATCAGCGATGATATAAAACTGCCAAATGAAATATGTAGAAAATTACAAGATTTGAAAAAATTATTTATCTTGTCTTGAACTAATCCCCTGAAAATAAACTCTTCAAATAAAGGCACAGCAAATAAAAAAAGGATAATATTATATAAAGAGATATTAGATATACCACAAAGAAAAATACAGCATATAAAATATACTGATACAGCAGTAAAGACTATTATTGGAAATATATTTTTTTCATATACTAATATGTATAGCTCAATAATTACAAAAATTAAATGATTTATTGATTTTTTTAATGATTTATGATATTTTCTGATAAATTTAATAGATGAAAGAGGTTGTTAAATATGAAAAAAAGAAGAATGCATCCAGGGTTTACACTGATTGAGCTTATGGTTGTTCTTGTTATTTTAGGGCTTTTAGCTACTTTTATTGGTCCAAAAATTATGAGTGCACCAGATAAAGCAAGAGTTACAAAAGCAATAAATGACATTAAAGCCTTAGAAAGCGGCTTAAATATGTATAAACTTGATAACGGCAACTATCCTACTACTGACCAGGGGTTACTGGCACTTGTTGAAAAACCTGAATTAGAACCTGTGCCAAATAACTGGAGCCCGGGCGGATACCTTTCAACATCTACTGTTCCAAAAGACCCATGGGGCAACGACTATATATACAGAAGCCCTACTGAAGATGAAAATAGAGATTATGAAATTATATCGTTTGGAGCTGATGGTCAGGAAGGTGGTGAAAATTATAATGCAGATATTGCATCATATACGATAGGACAGTAATTTAAATATATGAGGGAAAGCTGTAAAAATTATACTTTCCCTTTGTTTTTCATCTATGTATAAAATAGGAAAATATAAAAAAGCATTTACTTTAATGGAAATAATGATAGTTATGCTTATTATAGGCATAGGTCTTATGAGCTTAACTCCTAAATTTACATCAAAAAGTGTAGGAATAGACCCGCAGCTTGATTATATAGATAAACTTATAAAAGCAGAATGGGAACGCTCTATTGAGCTTGGTCAGCCTATTGTTATTACTGGGTTTAAAGGAAGTGCCAACTTATTAAACCATGATAAAGAAACTAAAACAATACCTGATATTAAAGAAGTAAAAGATGCTGTGATTAACCGCTATCAAACTCAGGGAAATGAATATGCAGTTAGAATATATCCTGATGGAATATGTGATTATTTTGAATTAACTCTTGATGACGGCAGAGTAATAGAATCTATGCCGCTGCTTATGACTACAAGATATAAAAAAACTGAGGAATAATGACGCAGAATAAATTAGAAAAAGGCTTTACTCTTTTAGAAGTAATGATTGCTCTTGCAGTGCTAAGCATTAGTATGCTTGGTATTTACTCTCTGCAAAATATGTCATTAAAAACACTAATTTCTGCAAAAGAAAAAATGTTTGTTATAGAAAGAGGATATGATAGAATAAGCCGCCAGATTAATTTTCCTAATAAAGCCTATGAAGATGTGGAAGATTATAATGGAACATTAGTTCACTATTCCTTTTTAAAAGAATCATCAGGTGTGCCTATGGTGCAGAAAATCACAATGACAGTCTCCACAAGCAGTGCAAGCACAACCTTTATTTATTATGAAAAAGCCTCAGGCGGCACAGGGTTTGGAATGTGATGAAAAAGGGCTTTACTCTTTTAGAGCTTCTAATTGCTGCAGCCATTTCTTCTATTGTTGCTCTTGGTGTATTTTCTATATTTTCATCTATTGCCAATATGCGAGACAGTGCTATTACCCAAAGCAGAAATATTATTTTGCAGGAATCATTTACAAGGCTTATAAATAGAGATGCAAGAATGATGATAGGAAACTCTTTATCTCTTGATAAATCTGGTCAGATTTACAGGCTTAAATTTTCCACACATAACAGTATGCGTTTTAATAAAGCACTGCCTGTTGATGTAACATATTATATAGATGATGAAAACTATCTTGTAAGAAAAGAAGAAAATAATGATACTGCTTTCAGTATGGAAATGCGTATTATACCAAATGTAACAGAATTTTCTGCCACTTTTTATAACGGCTCAGAATATAAAGAAGATGTTGTATCAAATGCTAAAATGCTGAATATTGCTTTAAAAATAAATGAACAGCAGATATTTATACCTGTTGCAAGAACAATGGATAATACTTAAATGAATAAAAATATGAAAAAAGGCTCTATTTTAGTTACTGTTTTAATTATTATAGCAGCCTGCACGACTTTAGTATTATTTATACATGAAAAAACAATGAATGCTTACGGCACAGTTATTTCTCTGCAAAATGATTATCAGGGTGCTGTATATGCTATGACAGCAGTTGAAGCCTTGGAAATGGCATTTAAATATGATGAAGAAACTTATGATTCATCATCTGATATTTGGGCACAAATTCCACCTATACCCCTTGATAATGGGTTTATGACTGTTTATATAAAGCCGCTTAATGCAAAAGTGCCGCTGGCAGGGCTTGTTTCAAGTGATGAAAAGTTAAAAGAAAGGACAGAAAATGCTGTTACAACCCTATTATCAGAGCTGGAATTAACGGAATCAAATATTTATGATTTAAAGATATGGGCAGGCTCATCTGACCCAACAGGTGAGCGTTTTGATTTAAACAGTGCACCATACAGTGCAAAATCATCACAGCTGCAGACTTTGGCTGAGCTTGCATATATTCCATCATTTAAAGATGAATATAAAAAACTAATGCCTTATGTTTCAATTGCAGGAGATAATAATAAAATAAATTTAAATATGGCTTCTGTTGAAGTAATAAAAGCATTCGTTCCAGAGCTTGAGCCTTATGTGGAAGATATTATTTCCACAAGAGAAACAGAGCCTTTTAAAGATATTTCTGCAATATATCAGTTAATGGGTTCAGCTATGCAGGATGAATATAGTAAAATTTTGCCATACATTGATGTAAAATCTTCTTTATTTTATATTAAACTTGAATTAAATATAGGATATGATAATATTTACTATCATCTGCTTGTTCAAAGAAAAGGCACAAATGTTTCCCCTGTTAAATATATTGAGGGAAATAATATAGAATATTTTTAATTTTGGAGTATTATTTTGAGTAATTCTGAAAATAACTATTACTTAAAAGACGGGTTACTTTACAAACTGACTGGTGCAGCAATGTATCGGGTAAGCAGTGAAGATGTAATAGATGACAGCAGTAAATCTGCCCTTTTAATAGATGATTCGTATTTTTTTTATATTGGCATGGAAAATATATCTACAAGTGCTAAAAAACTACATGCCATTGCAGCAAACTACCTGAATGTGCTTTTCCCTGCTGATATGATAAAAGAATATGGAGTATTCCAGCATTCAGGAAAAACCATAATATATGTTGTTAATCATACATTAATGGATATAATATCTGAAAATACTGAAGTGTTTACTGGATTTAAAAAAATATCTACACCATTTTTAGAGCAGTGTATAAAATATAATGAGTTTATTTTTTCAGACGGCAGTAAAAAATACAGACTTTCTGAAAATATAGTATCTCTTATTGAAGATAAAGATGCAGACTGTATTACTGCAAAAGATTTATTTGAAACAATGCAGACTGTAAAATATTCTATATCACTTCCCGGTATAGTAAGAAAATCTGCAATGAAACTGCCGCTTGCTGCTCCTGCTGCTGTGCTTGCTGTTGTGTTTATTGTTATGATTATAGGAAGTATCAGCGAAATATCTGCATACAATAGAATAAATAAATATTATGAAGATGCATTATTAAAAATATATAATAATTTAGGGGTTGCTTCATCTAAAGACCCTTATGGCTCACTTTTGCAGCAGTCTAAATCTGTAACTTCGGCAGGAACAAGCGAAAGAATATTAACAATATTAAATAACTTAAATGATGCAGGTATTGATGGTGTTATGTTTGATAATATTAATATTCGTGATGATGATATTAAAGTATCAGGCTCCGCAGCAAGCTTTGCTCAGGTTGATGAAATAAAAAAAATTATGGAAAATAAATTACAGTCTGCTGTAAATGTAGATGATACAAAAAAGACAAAAGATGGTATTTCTTTTACAATGAAATATACTAAAACTCAAAGGTAATATATGGATAAATTAAAAGAGATTTTTCATAAGATAAAAACTACTGAAATAAAGTTTAAAAAGCCAGATTTTATAGCTCATAAAGAAAAAACATCAGCAAAAAATATTTCTGAAGAAACACTATTAAGAAAATTCAGACTGCAAAATTTGAAAAATATTTCATGGCAGGATATAAAAAATTTTGATATTCAAAGATTTTATGCACACTATAAACAGCAAATATTAACTTCATTTGTTGTAGTTATGGGTATATTTTTTCTGTTTTACTGGACAAATGCTTTTCTTAATTCAAAAATAGAAGCAGCAAAAACAAAAACTGAAAACACATATAAAAAACTTGAAAAAGCAGCTAATATGGCAGGTCAGATTCAGTTTGCAAAATCAACAGGTATAAATGCTATGACACAGACTATACTTGTGTATGTGCAAAATACAGGCTCTGCTCTTGGAATATCTGATAAAATAGTTAATTTAAGACCTGTTAGTGCATCAAAAGGCATTGAACATGTTACTTTAAGGCTTGAAAACTTATACTATGATGAATTTATTAAATTTATTGCTGATATTGAAAAATATGACAATTTAAGCATAAAAGTTATTAACTTTAATAAAAGATATGACAACCCTAAAATGATTGATTCTTCTATTGAAATAGTAAAAATGTAATCACTTTGATTTATAAGGAATTAAATAATGACTAAAAAACAAATTATATTTTCTATAACAGCTTTTTTTGCAGCACTGATAATAACTTTAATAGCAGCATTTCCACTTAATGCAGTTGCTTCAAAGATTATAGAAGATACTACAGCAAAAAATAGAATTGATTTAAGATATGATAAAATTAATGTTACATTCTTTGGTGCAGCTGCATCCAATATCCAAACAGGGAACCTTGTAATTAAAAATATAGAGCTTGATTATAACCCAGTTGGGCTTTTATTTAAAAGAATTACATTTAAAGCAGATTCCCCTGCATTTATGCTTACAGGCAGACTTAAAGGCAGCAGCCTTAATGCAGATATTAAAGCATCTGTTTCAGGGATTGCCCAGATTACAGGTATTACAGGAAGCGGCACTGTTAACGGTAAAATAGAATATAATATTAAAGATGAAAAAGGCATTGTTAATCTTGAAAGTCCTAATAAAGTGTCAGTTAACCACCCATTAATGTCAGTATCAGTTGATTCTTTGAATGGACAGGCTGATATTAATAAAAATAAACTTACTATAAAAAACTTATCAGCAAAAGGTGTAAATTCATTAAATGTAACAGGCTATATTGATTTAAATAAACAGAAAATAGATACATCTATATTAAATATAAATGGTGAAGCATCTATGGGCAGTTATCCGTTAAAATTTGCTTTAACAGGACCTGCCCGTGCTCCAAAATTTTCCATAAAATAAAGAGGTATAATTATGATAAATGTTAAAGAAAAACTTATATTAATAACTGGAGCTACTTCTGGTATAGGCAGGGCATGTGCAGAAATATATGCACAAAACGGTGCAAATATTATTATTACAGGCAGGCGTAATGACAGGCTTGAAAAAATACAAAAAGAGCTTGAAGATAAATATAATGTAAAAGTTATCCCATACTGCTTTGATGTAAGAAACAGAAAACTTGTAGCAGAGTTTGGACAGGAGCTTAAAAATAATAATTTAACACCTTATATTTTCATAAATAATGCAGGACTTGCAAAAGGAATATCTGCATTGCAGGATGGAAATATAGATGACTGGGAAGAAATGATAGATACAAACATTAAAGGCTTTTTATATACTGCAAGAGCTGTGCTGCCTTTAATGATTAAAAAAAATACAGGGACAGTTATAAATCTCGGAAGTGTTGCAGGCAGTCAGGTATATCCGGGTGGTAATGTTTATAATGCAACAAAACATGCTGTAAGAGCATTAAATCAGGCAATGAATATGGACTTGCTTAAAACAAATATAAGAATATCTACTATTGAGCCGGGAGCTGTTGAAACAGAATTCTCACTTGTCCGCTTTAATGGGGATAAAGAAAAAGCAGACAATGTATATAAAGGTTTTCTGCCACTCACAGCTTCAGATATTGCCGATATTATTTACTTTATGACTACTCTGCCTGAGCATGTAAATATACAAAATCTTCTTGTAACTCCAACAGCACAAAGGTCTGCAACACTTTTTAACAGAAATTTATAAAGTTTAATAATATTAATACTTTTAATTTATATTATTATTTTAAAAGTGTGCTGAATTTACAAAAATTTTATGAAGCAGTTATTTTTGAGCCTGCTTTTATAGGCGAAAAATCTGAATCATCTATATTGCAGCAGTGTAAGATATATTTAAAGTATCTGTCTTTTAGATACTTTGCCTTTCAGTCTCAGTATGACCTAATGTTGTGAACTTTGGACTTATCCAAAATTTTTAGACTAAGCCACTAAATAAATTTCTTTTCTCTGTAACAATGTAAGTCTATACAGTTTTCACACTATAAGTCATTTTGAGCCTGATTTTTAAAGGCGAAAAATCTGAATTATATATATTGCAGTAGTGTAAGATATATTTAAAGTATCTGTCTTTTAATAGCTGAAATGATTAAACTGCAATAAGTATCTACCTGTTATATAATTTAAGAAAATATAAATAATACAGTTTTAATCAATATTAAAAGATAAAAGTTTTAATAGATTATTCGCTCCGCTCATAATGACAAATGCCTTATCACTCTCAGTATGACCTAATGTTGTGAACTTTGGACTTATCCAAAATTTTTGGACTAAGCCACTAAATAAATTTCTTTTCTCTGTAACAATGTAAGTCTATACAGTTTTCACACCATAAGTCATTTTGAGCCTGATTTTTAAAGGCGAAAAATCTGAATTATATATATTGCAGTAGTGTAAGATATATTTAAAGTATCTGTCTTTTAATAGCTGAAATGATTAAACTGCAATAAGTATCTACCTGTTATATAATTTAAGAAAATATAAATAATACAGTTCTAATCAATATTAAAAGATAAAAGTTTTAATGGATTATTCGCTCCGCTCATAATGACAAATGCCTTATCACTCTCAGTATGACCTAATGTTATAAACTTTGGACTTATCCAAAATTTTTAGACTAAGCCACTAAATAAATTTCTTTTCTCTGTAACAATGTAAGTCTATACAGTTTTCACACCATAAGTCATTTTGAGCCTGATTTTTAAAGGCGAAAAATCTGAATTACCTATATTGCAGTAGTGTAAGATATATTTAAAGTATCTGTCTTTTAGATACTTTGCCTTTCAGTCTCAGTATGACCTAATGTTGTGAACTTTGGACTTATCCAAAATTTTTAGACTAAGCCACTAAATAAATTTCTTTTCTCTGTAACAATGTAAGTCTATACAGTTTTCACACCATAAGTCATTTTGAGCCTGATTTTTAAAGGCGAAAAATCTAAATTACATATATTGCAATAGTGTATAATATATTTAATTATCTGTTTTTTGATAGGTAAAATGATTAAACTGCAATAAGTATCTAACTGTTTTACAATTTAAAAAAATATAAATAATACAGATTTAATCAATATTAAAAGATAAAAGTCTTAATAGATTATTCGCTCCGCTCATAATGACAAATGCTGCATATTAATGCTGTATATTAATAATATCTGATACTGTTAGACTGATTAAATTTAATGATGCACTTCTTTATAGTATATACTTGAATACATTTTTCAAACAATGATGTATAAACTAAAAAGATAAATATAAATTATAAAAAAAGAGCTGTCTATTACAATATAGACAGCTCTTATATCTTTAAGCTTTGGCGGCAATTTGTTAATCAATAATAAAAAATCAATCCTAGATTTTTTATTTATCCTTTGGTCGAAATGAATTCTTCCGCAGTCACTAAAGAATGCACTTCCTGTGCATTTTTAGGCCGCCTTTAAAGCATAAAAAAGAGCTGTCTATTATAATATAGACAGCTCTTATATCTTTAAGCTTTGGCGGCGGCCTATTCTCCCAAGTGTTATCTTCACTAAGTACATTTGGCGATGGGACCCTTCACTGCTGTGTTCGGTATGGGAACAGGTGTTACTTTCCCTCTATGACCACCAAAGCAGATTTAATTTATTATTCCAACCAATATTCATTTAAATAAGAATTAAGTAAAAGGAGTATAGAGTAACAACCACTTTATAGGTATAAAAGTCAAGCCCTCGACTTATTAGTATTGGTCAGCTCAATGCCTCACGACACTTACACCTCCAACCTATCAACCATGTAGTCTACATGGAGTCTTACGAACTTATGTTCTGAGAAATCTTATCTTGAAGCCGGCTTCCCGCTTAGATGCTTTCAGCGGTTATCCGTTCCGAACGTGGCTACTGGACTATGCTCTTGGGGAACAATCCACACACCAGAGGTCCGTTCACCCCGGTCCTCTCGTACTAGGGGCAAACCTTCTCAAATTTCTTACGACCACAGCGGATAAGGACCGAACTGTCTCACGACGTTCTGAACCCAGCTCGCGTACCACTTTAATCGGCGAACAGCCGAACCCTTGGGACCTGCTACAGCCCCAGGATGTGATGAGCCGACATCGAGGTGCCAAACCTCCTCGTCGATGTGAACTCTTGGAGGAGATCAGCCTGTTATCCCCGGAGTACCTTTTATCCGTTGAGCGATGACCCTTCCACTTGGAATCACCGGATCACTAAAGCCTTGTTTCCAACCTGCTCGACCCGTCAGTCTCACAGTTAAGCGCCCTTATGCTTTTGCACTCGACAGTTGGTGTCCAACCAACCTGAGGGCACCTTCGCGCGCCTCCGTTACTCTTTAGGAGGCGACCGCCCCAGTCAAACTACCCGCCTGGCAATGTCCCTCCGCTTACAAAGCGGCCAGGTTAGATAGTCAGCACACAAAGGGTGGTATTTCAAGGGCAACTCCACACATGCTGGCGCACACGCTTCTATGTTTCCCACCTATCCTACACATTATGTACCAAATATCACTGCCAAGTTATAGTAAAGGTTCACGGGGTCTTTCCGTCCCGCTGCGGTTAAGCGGCATTTTCACCGCTGCTGCAATTTCGCTGAGTATTCACTTGAGACAGCGCCCAGATCGTTACGCCATTCGTGCAGGTCAGAACTTACCTGACAAGGAATTTCGCTACCTTAGGACCGTTATAGTTACGGCCGCCGTTTACTGGGGCTTCAATTCTGAGCTCGCACCCATCCTATTAACCTTCCAGCACCGGGCAGGCGTCACACCCTATACTTCTTCTTACGAATTTGCAGAGTGCTATGTTTTTGTTAAACAGTCGCCTGGGCCTCTCATCTGCAACTCTTTTCTGCTCCTCTAGTAAATAGATTCACATACTCAGAGCCTACCTTATCCCGAAGTTACGGTAGTAATTTGCCGAGTTCCTTAAGTGAACTTATCTCATACGCCTTAGGATTCTCTCCTCACCTACCTGTGTCGGTTTGCGGTACGGTCAACATAATATCTACTTAGAGGTTTTTCTCGGAAGCGTGGTATCAATGACTTCGCTGGGGTTAACCAGCTCGTGCTCGTATCTCGGGTCATTAACTGTGCGGATTTGCCTGCACAGTCTGCCTACATACTTAAACAGACTAATCCATAAATCTGCTCACCTAACCTTCTCCGTCACCCCATCGTTAAACGATTTATGCCGGTACAGGAATATTGACCTGTTTCCCATCAACTACCCCTTTCGGACTCGTCTTAGGGACCGACTAACCCACCGCGGATTACCCTGCCGGTGGAAACCTTAGGTTTACGGCGAACGGGTTTCTCACCCGTTTTATCGCTACTCATGCCTACATTCTCTCTTCTGTACGCTCCACTAAACCTTACGGTTCGGCTTCTCCGCTGAACAGAATGCTCCCCTACCACTGTATAATAATCTTACACAGTCCGTAGCTTCGGTAATACACTTAGCCCCGTTATATCTTCGGCGCAGAAACGCTAGACCAGTGAGCTGTTACGCTTTCTTTAAAGGATGGCTGCTTCTAAGCCAACCTCCTGGCTGTTTCTCCATTTCCACATCCTTTACCACTTAGTGTATATTTAGGGACCTTAGCTGACGGTCCGGGCTCTTACCCTCTCGACCACGGATCTTCTCACCCGTAGTCTCACTGCTGATATATTCTCTTCCGTATTCGGAGTTTGTATGGGTTCGGTAAGCGGTATGCCCCCTAGCCCAAACAGTGCTCTACCCCAGAAAATTAAATATCAACGCTGCACCTCAATGCATTTCGGGGAGAACCAGCTATCACCAGCCTTGATTGGTCTTTCGCCCCTATCCACAGGTCATCCAAATGGTTTTCAACCCAAACTGGTTCGGTCCTCCACAGCGTCTTACCGCTGCTTCAACCTGCCCATGGATAGATCGACTGGCTTCGGGTCTAACGCATGCAACTAATTCGCCCTATTCAGACTCGGTTTCCCTCCGGCTTCACCTATCGGCTTAACCTCGCTGCATACGATAACTCGTAGGCTCATTATGCAAAAGGCACGCCGTCACATATTAACATATGCTCCGACCGCTTGTAGGCACATAGTTTCAGGTTCTATTTCACTCCCTTAACAAGGGTTCTTTTCACCTTTCCCTCACGGTACTCGTTCACTATTGGTCGATGACTAGTATTTAGCCTTAGAGGGTGGTCCCTCCTGATTCCTGCAGGACCTCACGTTTCCCGCAGTACTCGGGTACAGATTTAATCTCTTGACCATTTCGATTACGGGGCTCTAACCCTCTATGGCCGGCCTTCCCATGCCGTTCTTCTATAGTCGCAAGTATTATAACACCTGCCCCACAACCCCAGCCTTATGACTGGTTTAGGCTCTTCCGTTTTCGCTCACCGCTACTCACGGAATCGAGTTTTCTTTCTTTTCCTTCAGGTACTGAGATGTTTCACTTCCCTGAGTTCGCTCCCTTACGGGTAGTGGAGGGTCGCTCCACTGGGTTGCCCCATTCGGATATCCACGACTGTAACGCCTGTTAACAGCTTATCGTGGCTTTTCGCAGTTTGCCGCGTCCTTCTTCGCCTGTCATCGCCTAGGCATCCTCTATGCGCCCTTAGTAGCTTGACCTAAATTGCAGTTCTCTCTATACTCCTCTCACTTAATTCTTATTCTTATGTCAATCATTACTTCATTCCATAAATGATGGAAACACATTCCATCAAAAAAATGAAATGTATTTCTAATATCTATGGAGATAAGCGGGATCGAACCGCTGACCCCCTGCTTGCAAGGCAAGTGCTCTCCCAGCTGAGCTATATCCCCTCTTTATAAGTCATTTTAAACTCTTACATTTAAAACTTATTATTTTCTTTTCTAAAACAACAAACTAACATATTTTCTTCACTAATGGCTGAAAAAATCTTTCCAGACATCGCTCGCCTAATACTATGGGCCTAGATAGACTTGAACTATCGCCTACGCAGCAGGCATCCGCTCTAATCATCCTTCGCTATAGACCCCTTTTTATAATCTATTTTCATCATTACTGCGTTGATTTTTTCTCACTTGCTCATTTACCTTTATGTAAACTCTCTTCGCTCTAAAAAATCGCCTTGTCCTGATAAAAATATTCTTATAAATACGCCTAATACTATGGGCCTAGATAGACTTGAACTATCGACCTCACGCTTATCAGGCGTGCGCTCTAACCACCTGAGCTATAGGCCCTATCTTTTTAATCTATTTATACTGTCTCTGTGTTGATAATTTAAACCCCTTGCTCATTTACTTATATGTAAACTCTCTGCGGTCTTTAAATTATCGCCTTGATACAGAATAAATATTATTAAAAATATTCTTACCTTTATGCCCTTATAGAGCTTATTAGTTTAATTTAAATATCTTTCATACTTTATTAAAAATATTTAAGATAAACTAACTCAATTACTGGGGGATATTAATCCCCCATATTGTTTAGGTTAATATCGTGACAGACTTGCTTACTTTCCTTAGAAAGGAGGTGATCCAGCCACACCTTCCGGTACGGCTACCTTGTTACGACTTCACCCCAGTTACCAATCTCGCCATAGACGGCTCCCCCATTACTGATAGGCCACCGGCTTCAGGCGCGACCGACTCCCGTGGTGTGACGGGCGGTGTGTACAAGGCCCGGGAACGTATTCACCGCAGCTTTGCTGATCTGCGATTACTAGCGATTCCGACTTCATGCAGTCGAGTTGCAGACTGCAATCTGAACTGAGACATAATTTATGAGATTCGCTTATCCTTGCGGAGATGCTTCCCTCTGATTATGCCATTGTAGCACGTGTGTAGCCCTGGACATAAGGGCCATGATGACTTGACGTCGTCCCCACCTTCCTCCAGCTTATCGCTGGCAGTCTCTCCAGAGTGCTCAGCTTCAACCGTTAGCAACTGGAAATAGGGGTTGCGCTCGTTGCGGGACTTAACCCAACACCTCACGGCACGAGCTGACGACAGCCATGCAGCACCTGTCTCACAGCTCCTGATAAATCAGGCACAGCATTATCTCTAACGCCTTCTGTGGATGTCAAACCCAGGTAAGGTTCTTCGGTTAGCATCGAATTAAACCACGTGCTCCACCGCTTGTGCGGGCCCCCGTCAATTCCTTTGAGTTTCATTCTTGCAAACGTACTCCCCAGGCGGGATGCTTATCGCGTTTGCTGCGGCACTGAACTTAAAAGCCCAACACCTAGCATCCATCGTTTACAGCGTGGACTACCAGGGTATCTAATCCTGTTTGCTACCCACGCTTTCGCACCTCAGCGTCAGTTTCCAGCCAGATTGCCGCCTTCGCTAACGGTATTCCTCCTGATATCTACGCATTTCACCGCTACACCAGGAATTCTGCAATCCTCTCTGATACTCTAGTATTATAGTATCACTAGCCTTACTAAAGTTGAGCTCTAGTCTTTGACTAATGACTTACAACACCGCCTACGTGCTCTTTACGCCCAGTCACTCCGAACAACGCTCGCCCCCTCCGTATTACCGCGGCTGCTGGCACGGAGTTAGCCGGGGCTGCTTATACAGGTACCGTCAATACATACACAGTTACTTATAGGCATTTTCTTCCCTGTCGAAAGAACTTTACGACCCGAAGGCCTTCGTCATTCACGCGGCGTCGCTGCGTCACTCTTACGAGCATTGCGCAAAATTCCCCACTGCTGCCTCCCGTAGGAGTCTGGGCCGTGTCTCAGTCCCAGTGTGGCCGGCCACCCTCTCAGGCCGGCTACCCATCGTCGCCTTGGTAGGCCATTACCCTACCAACTAGCTAATGGGACGCGAGTCCATCTTTCAGCGTCAGGTCTCCCCAACTTTTCCTATATAAACATGCACTTATATAACTCATCCGGCATTAGCTCACCTTTCGGTAAGTTGTTCCAGTCTAAAAGGCAGGTCACTCACGTGTTACTCACCCGTGCGCCGGTTTAATCATCCCCGAAGAGACTTTCTCCCTGACTTGCATGTGTTAAGCACGCCGCCAGCGTTCGTTCTGAGCCAGGATCAAACTCTCCATACAATTTATTGTATTCCAAAAAAATTCTTACCTAACTAATTACTTAAGCTGTCTATCACAATTTAACCTATTCTGTTGTCAATACATAATCCCTTAAATATAAACAGGGTCACATAACCTAATACTTTTTTTCATTATTGTCAAGAACTTTTTTAAATAAGTTACTCAAAACTTTATATAAAAATTCTTAAAACAATATTAAAGCCACATCTTTCTATATTAAACCAAGAATATCAGCAGCTTCTGTATCAAGGGAAAGTATATATAACAAAACTTTTTTATATTGTCAATATATTTTTTTAAATATTTTTAAAAAAATTATTTTTACTATAATATCAATAGTTTATATACTATATCTTTTAATATCTCATTTAATCTCTTTTGAAAATGGGTTATCTTTCATAATGCCCAACATTTTATGTATATATGACAGTGTATAAAAAATTTTCGTCATAATGATAGTAAAAAGCACCTTTCAATATCATTTCACAAATATCATCTTTTCTATGATAAAAAAGTGTGCAGTTATTCACTACACACTTAATTTATTTATATTTAAAAAGCTAAAATCAAACTAATTTTTTTATCGCTGTTTTTCTATCCATATTTAAGTATAATACTGGCGGTATATCAATCATAGTATAGCAGCCTGCACTTAATCTAGTTGCAGCTCTAGCACATGAAACCATAATTTGAGAAGTAAGAGCTGGGTTATTAATATCCATTTTAAATATCATTCTTTGGTTATCTGTTAAGCCTGATGCACCCTGCCTTTCCATTAAAACACCATGAGAAGAATCACATACCATTGCAAGCTCATCTGAATCTGCAACAGCTTTAACATCAAGTGGGTCATGGGCAAAATAGTCATCTGCTGCAAGGCGTTTTTTAGCAGTTTCTAGAGAAACACCATCTTCTAAAACAACATATACAAGCCTTGAATGCCTGCCGCCACCCATAGGAATAGTGATAGAGACAGCATCTTTAATGCCATCTACTGCTCTTGCTGCTGCTGAATGCCCCATACTTCTGCCCCTGCCAAAGTTAGTAAATGTAACACCAACTGGCATCATAGCTTCAAGCATAGCTCTTATAACAGAATCACTGCCCGGATCCCATCCTGCTGCTGTAACAGATACAGCATTATTCTCTTTTGCAACTTTTTCTAATTTTTCCACAATTTCTGGAATTTCTGTATGTATATCAAAACTATCAACAGTATGTATACCATATTTTAAATATAGAGAATCATCATCAAAAGCATGGCGAGATGGAGTAGCTATTAAACATACATCTGGTTTACCTTTAGCTTTTATTAAATCTTCAATAGAAGAAAATTCATCAACTTCTCTTAAATCTACTTTATTTTTACCAATAGATGACGGTCTGCGAACAACACCAACACATTCCATATCTGATGCAGCTTCTATTGCTTCAATAGAATATTTGCCAATATTACCAAGACCATGAACACATACTTTAATTTTACTCATTATTTTCACCTTTTATTATTTTTTTAGTTATCATATATAAATAAAACATATTTTCTTAATGTTTTCACTTTTTTTATATCATAATATAAGGCTAAAAGCAAGTTTTATTCATATTCTTTGAGCAGGCTTACCCAGTTATTAGTATGTTTTTACTTGATAATAATTAATTAATCGGTTAATTAATTAATATAAGTTGAGAGATATAATGAAAAAACATACATCTGGCAGACCAGCAGGAAATAATAAAAACATAAAACATGATTTGCTGATTTCAGCCATTAAACTTTTTGCAGATAATGATTTTAATGCTGTGTCATTAAAAGATATTGCCAAATACTGTAATACAACAAGTGCAATGGTGCATTATTATTTTGGTTCAAAAGAAAACCTTATAAAAAATATTGCTGAAGATTTCCTTATCCCTGTTTTTTTGGAAATATTTCAACCTGCTATTGATAAAGAAAACCCACTTGATATGGTAAAAACTATTATAGATAATATTATATCACTTGCAGAAAAACATCCTTATATAGCAAAGACATGGAGCAAAAATATTCTTAATCATGACAGCATGCTTTCAAAATATATGCTGCCTTATATTCCTTTTGATAAGATAAATATTTTTTCTAATAAACTTAAGCAGGGACAAAAAGATGGGCTTATAAATAAAAATCTGCATCCAAATCTTGTGTACCCCTATATTGTAAGTAATGTTTTTATATGTATGCATGCTTTTGATTTCCTGCTTGATGATAAAAATAACGATAACCAAATAAAACACATTAAATCATTTATTTTAAAGGGTATTGAAAATGAATAAACTGTTACTTGCTTTTATCTTTATACTACTTAATGCAGGCACTGTTTGTGCTCAAATATCACTGGAAGAATGTTATGTTTTAGCAAAAAATAATTATCCACAGATAAAAAAGGCAGATTTAATCACAAAAACAAAAGATTACAGCATAACTAATGCCAATATGGGCTATATTCCAAAAGTGCTTTTTTCAGCCCGTGCAAGCTATCAATCAGATGTTACAAAAATGCCTTTTGATAATTTACCAATATTATCTAATATTAATATACCTGTTCTGCCAAAAGACCAGTATAAAATTTCCCTAGATATTGTGCAGCCAATATGGGACGGCGGCAAAATAGAAGCAGAAAAGGAAAATATAAAAGCTCAGTCAAAAAGCGAAGAAAGTTCACTTGAAGTGCAGCTTTATAACCTTAAATACAGAGTAAACCAGCTTTTTTTCAGTATACTTTTGCTGGATGAACAGTTAAAGCAGAATGATTTATATAATCAGGATTTAGAGCGGACATATAATATGATAAAACAAAGTGTAAAAAATGGTGTTGCAAATTCGTCTGATTTAGATGCTGTTGCATTAGAGCAGGTAAAAACGAAACAGAATAAAGCAAAAATAGAAGCAGTAAAAGAAAGCTACATTAATGCTCTTGAAATGTTAACAGGCACAAATATAAATAACGGGCTTATTAAGCCAGAATATACCGAAATTAATGACTACACAGTAAAAAGACCAGAACTTACTTATTTCAGTGATAAAATTAATCTTCTTGAAACCAGCAAAAAAAATATTAATGTATCATATATGCCAACATTTGATTTATTTTTCTCAGCAGGATATGGCAGGCCCGGGCTTGATATGTTAGATGATAATTTTCAGCCATATTATATTGCAGGGATTAAAATGGACTGGACTATTGCAGGATTTTATACAGGCGAAAGAAATAAAAAGATTATAGAATTAAATAAAAAAACATTAGAGCTTGAAAAGCAGACATTTTTATTTAACACAAATATAGATATTCAAAACCAGCAGGCTAAAATTAAGCAGATTAAAGACACAATGTCTTACGATGATGAGATAGTAAAGCTTAGAACAAATATAAAAACATCATCTGAAATAAAAATGAAACGAGGCACAATAACTGTTAATGATTATATGCGGGAAGTAACTGCTGAAAATCTTGCAAAGCAAGGCAAAATACTCCATGAAATAGAGCTTTTGCAGGCAGTATATGAAATGAAAAATATAATTAATCAATAAAAAAGGAGAGATTATGCGTCAAATTGCTTTATTAATATTTTTAGTATTTATTACAGGCTGCAGCAAAGAAAATAATACAAGCCATGCTTCAGGTGTATTTGAAACAGAAGATGTAATTGTTTCTGCACTTGCAGCTGGTGAAATTATAAAGTTTGATGTGGAAGAAGGCTCTATATTAAAAAAAGGTATAGTAGTAGGAAAGATTGATGATAAACAACTGCAGCTTAAAAAATTACATTTACAAAATGCAGTTTATTCTGCTGAAACAAAACTTATAAATATTGAAACACAGATTGCACCTGTTGCAGAAGAAGTGCTAAAATATAAAAAAGAAGCTGCCCGCTTTACTAACCTTGTAAAATCAAATGCGGCTAATCAAAAACAACTTGATGATATAAATTCTGCATATACTGCCACACAAAAAAAATATTCCGCATCCCTTGATACTATGCAGAAAAACAATAAAGCTATAGAAAATGAAATAAATGGCTTAAAAATACAGATAGCACAAATTGAAGATAATATCCAGAAATCATATATTAAAGCTCCGATAGATGGTGTTGTGCTTACAAAATATGCTAATGCTTTTGAATTTGCACAGACTGGCAAGCCGCTTTTTAAAATGGCAGATGTTTCAAGCCTTATTTTAAGAGCTTATGTTACTGCTGATATTTTAACTCAGGTTAAACTTGGCGACAAAGCAGAAATTATGGCAGATTTTGGCAAAGAAAGTATGCAAAAATATACTGGAAATATTATATGGATTTCAGATAAAGCAGAATTTACTCCAAAAACTATTCCTACAAGAGATGAACGCTCAAACCTTGTATATGCCGTTAAAATACAAGTAAAAAATGATGGATATCTTCGTAAAGGAATGTATGGAGAAGTAAGATTTAATAATATTAATGCAGAATAAATATGGTAAAAGTTGAAAATATTTCAAAAGCATTTAAAAAAGTGCAGGCTGTAAATAATGTATCATTTCATGCTGAAAAAGGGGAACTTTTTGGTATAATTGGGCCTGATGGTGCAGGCAAAACCACTCTTTTTCGCATAATGACTACTTTAACTATACCAGATAATGGCACTGTATTTATTAACAATAGAAGTATTTTTAATGATTATATGGAAATAAGGAAAAATATTGGCTATATGCCCGGTAAATTTGCTCTTTATCAGGATTTAACTGTGGAAGAAAATTTAAACTTTTTTGCATCTGTTTTTAATACAACAATAGAAGAAAACTACCATTTAATAAAAGGCATATACAGCCATATTGCTCCATTTAAAGACAGAAAGGCAGGAAAACTTTCAGGGGGTATGAAACAAAAACTTGCTTTAAGCTGTGCATTAATTCATAAACCAGAAGTGCTTTTTTTAGATGAGCCTACAACTGGTGTGGACCCTGTATCTAGAAAAGAATTCTGGGATATGCTTTATGAGCTTAAAAATATGGGAATAACAATTATAGTTTCTACTCCATATATGGACGAAGCTTCAAGATGTGACAGAATTGCATTAATTAAAAATGGAGCATTTATAGATGTAGACACTCCAAAAAATATTATAAATAATTTTGATAAAACTTTAATATCTCTAAAAGCTGATAATATGCGGCTTTTATTAAAAGATGTTAGAAAATGCAGGCAGATACAAAGTGCATTTGCTTTTGGAGCTGAAATTCATGCAATAGTAGATAACAGTAAAAGTATAGAGCATGTAAATATTCACTTGCAAAACCTTAATCATAAAAATATAGAAATATATAAGATTGCACCAAACATTGAGGACTGTTATATATGGAGCAGGTAATAAAAACTAATAATCTTACAAAAAAATTTGGCTCTTTTACAGCAGTTGATAATATAAGCTTTTATGTGAATAAAGGCGAAATATTCGGCTTTCTTGGTGCAAACGGGGCAGGAAAAACAACAGCTATGCGTATGCTTTGCGGTCTGTCAAAGCCTACATCAGGCACTGGAAGTGTGGCAGGTTGTGATATATCAAAGGAATATGAAAAAATTAAAAAAAATATAGGATATATGAGCCAAAAATTTTCTCTTTATGAAGATTTAACGGTAGCTGAAAATATAAAACTTTTTGCAGGGATTTATGGTATGCCTTTAAGAAAAATAAAAGAAAAATCTGCAATTATTCTTGAAAGGCTTGAATTAGCTGACAAAAAAGATACACTTGTAAAATATATTCCCATAGGCTGGAAGCAAAAACTTGCCTTTTCTGTGGCTGTTTTTCATGAGCCAAAAATAGTGTTTCTTGATGAGCCGACAGGCGGTGTTGACCCAGAAGCAAGAAGGCAGTTTTGGGAAATGATATATGAAGCAGCAGATAATGGTATTACTATATTTGTAACTACTCACTATATGGACGAAGCTGAATACTGCGACAGAATATCTATTATGGTTCATGGCAAAATTGCAGCCCTTGCAGCCCCAAAAGATATGAAAAAAGAATATAATGCAGTAACCATGGATGAAGTATTCAGAAAATTAGTTGCTGGCACTTTTAATCAGGAATAGATATGAAACAGCTTTTATCATTTATAAAAAAAGAAGTGCTGCATATATTAAGAGATAAAAGGACAATATTAATACTTCTTATTATGCCTGTTGTGCAGATAATGCTTTTTGGATTTGCTATGACTATGGAAGTAAAAAATATTAAAGTTGCAGTATCTTACCAGTATGGTGATGATTGGGCAGAAAAAATAATTGCAAGAATTAGTGCCAGCGAATATTTTAATATTGTAAAAACAATAAATAATCCATTAGATATTTCTTCTTTTTTTAAAAAGGAAAAAATTGATACTATTATTGTATTTAGTGACGGTTTTTCAAACGAAATACATAAAGGCGGTATTGCTGCTGTGCAGATTATTAATGATGCATCAGACCCAAATCAAGCAAGCACTATTACAAGTTATATTTCCGCTATTATATCATCATTTCAAAACGAACTTGCAATAACAAACAGCCCTATACGCATTAATACTGAATTAAAAATGCTTTATAATCCAGAGCTTAAAGGCTCATATAACTTTGTGCCCGGTGTTATGGCTCTTGTGCTTACATTAATATGTGCTATGATGACATCTATTTCAATAGTAAGAGAAAAAGAATTTGGCACAATGGAGCTTTTGCTTGTTTCCCCTATGAAACCTGCATATATAATAATCTCTAAAATTGTGCCATATTTTATTATTTCAACTATAAATCTGCTGACAATTATTGTATTAGCAGCCATGCTGCTTGATATGCCTGTCAGGGGCAGTTTTATACTGCTTATGGGGGTGTCATTTTTATTTATATTTGTTTCCCTTACTGTTGGAATATTTATATCTTCCCTTGTATCAAATCAGGCAGCTGCAATGCTTATTGCTGGCATGGGTATGATGATGCCTGTTATGCTGCTTTCAGGTATGCTTTTTCCACTGGATAGTATGCCAAAATTTCTACAAGTAATTTCTGATTTTGTGCCTGCATCATGGTATTTTACTGCTGTTAAAAAAGTCATGATAGAAGGACAGGGACTTATGAATATTATAAAAGAAATTACTATATTAACTATTATGCTTGCTGTTTTAATTATAGCAAGTATTAAAAAATTTAAAGTGCATTTAGGGTAATATTATGCTGAAATATTTGCTTGAAAAAGAATTTAAACAGTTTATACGAAACCCAGTCATGCCAAGAATGGTTTTGATTATGCCGCTTGTTATGATGATAGTTTTCCCGCTTGCAACAAACAGACAGGTGCAGGATATTACGATTTCTATTGTAGATAACGATAAAAGCCAGTATTCTATGGAACTTGTAAATAAGATTACATCATCAGGCTATTTTATACTTGCGGATTACAGCAGCAATTACAGCACTGCTTTAAAAAGTGTAGAAAAAGGCGATGCCTATATTATACTTGAAATAGAAAAAGATTTTGAAAAAAATATTGTAAAAGAAGGCTCTGCAAATGTGATTATTTCAGCTAATGCTGTTGATATGTTTAAAGGCAGTATGGGTGCAAGCTATCTTTCAAATATAATATATGGCTATACCTTAGAGCTGCAGGAAAAACTTGCTCTTATTAACTCTGCCCATGCTATAAATATTATCCCGCTTAATGAATTTAATCAGACATTAAACTATAAAAACTTTATGATACCAGCCATTATGGTTATGCTTGTAACAATGATTACATGCTTTCTGCCTACCTTAAATATTGTAAGCGAAAAGGAAAAAGGCACTATGGAGCAAATCAATGTAACACCTGTAAATAAATTTATATTTATACTTTCTAAACTAATACCTTATCTTATAATGGGTATAGTTGTTTTTACTATATGTATTATTATTGCAAAATTTTTATATAATCTTGATACAAAAGGCGGTATTATTTCTCTATATATTTTTACATTTGTCTATGTATTTGTTTCTTCAGGGCTTGGGCTTATAATATCAAACTATTCTTATTCTATGCAGCAGGCAATGTTTGTAATGTTTTTCTTTGTAATGATATTATTCTTTATGAGTAATCTTTTTACACCTGCTGCCTATATGCCAGAATGGGCACAGTGGATTGCAGCATTTAATCCCCTTAAATATTATGGTCATGCAGTCAGAAGTATATACTTAAAAGGTGCAGTTTTTTCTGATATGTATAGAGAACTTATAATTTTAGGAATATTTGCAGTAGTGTTAAATACACTTGCTGTTATAAGTTATAAGAAAAATGAGTAAAAGTCTGATATTTATACTATGCTTAAATGATTACTTTATATATGGTTAATATAATACAGGATTAGAGTTTCCCTGTTTTTATAATCTTCTACAATTCTTTTGTTTATAAAATAATATGATATTTTTCCATTTACTTTGAACAGCATACTAAAATGATAATTTTTTAGATTAAGATTAAAAGATAGTAGATGTAATAAAAATCCCACCTTTTTTATATATTTGTATGTAATATATTGCATACATAATATATTTATTATTTTTGGCACAGTGCTTGCTATAAAGTCGTTATAACCAAAGCGGAGGCTTTTTATGATAATAAATAACAGCATGTATCTTAATTATTTAAATACTCTACAAAATCCTAGTAATGATGTAGATGCTGCAGATAATAACAACGACAGCCCATCAGCTGCAAATTCTTCTAGTAATATTCCTGCAACACTGCCAGCTGATATGGATAATATTGATATTACAGGCTCGCAAGAAATAGAAGAAGTTGAAGCAGAAGTTATAGAAAAACCTAAATTTGACTGGAAATATAATACAACAAAAGATGGCTATCTCCCTGATTTTAAATTAGGCGACTGGGAAAATACTTCCAATATACTTTTTGGCGGAAACACAATGAATATAGAAGAATGCTCTTATGCTGTATATCTGCCTGAAAAATTACAGGAAAAAATGGAAGCAGACCCAGAGTTTGCAAAAGAAATTAATGCAAAATTAGAAGATTTTTTTAACTCCGCAAAAAAAGAAAGCGGCACATTAGATGATGGCACAGAATATAGTGTTATCTCTCAACAAATGGCTGTTTCAATGGATGAAAATGGAAATATTATACATTCTTATGTCCGAACAGAAAGTTACAGTGTAACAAACACTCTGCCAGAAGCTGCAAATGATGAAAATGCACTGGATACACCTGATAACAGTAAAGGCAGTTCAAACAGCAGCTCTTTGACAATTAAATATGGCTTTGCAATGTATCAATCCAGCATTCAAATAGGCAATAATGGCAGTAAAGAATTAACTGATGAGGAAAGGAATTCTAATGCAATGCTTGCAATAGGTGTGCAGGCTGTTATTACTATTGAAACATCACAGATAAGCGGCAGTGAGCCTGTTACAGAGATTAGAAAAGCAAATGGAGATATTGTTGAGCTTGAAACAGGAAAGCTTATTCAAAAACATGCAGGCTACAGCGATGGTATTCAAAAATATGATGCAAAAGTATAAAATTAATTATTGGCACTTTATATAAATTAATTATGGAGAACAAGCCGTCTGGTAGCATTTAGACGGCTTTTATTTTGACTATGCAATATATCACATATAATTTTCTTATAAATCATAATAAGTTTTACTTTATAATAAAACTTATTATAATACTTCTTCTAAAAGTTTATTCTTCATTTTTTTTACATTCCAATTATCCCTTAATTTACAAGCATACCTGTAACTTATAAAATATCCTGTAATAGAGAAAAACATCATAAAAGCAAAACTACCCAGTATTATCGGTTTGCCCCAGAATATAAAGGTCTGTTTTATGCCTTCCATTAATCCATTTTCAAAAAAACTTATAAATTCATTATATCCACCTGTTTCCTGCCCCATAATAAAAGAGCCAGTTATATAATACAAATAAAAAAGCGGCAGATTTGTAAAAGAGTTGCTTACCCATGTCCAGGCAAGACCTATCGGCAGACTGAAATAAAACTTAAAGAATCTAGCAATAAACCATATAAGCAGCACTATATTCATCTGCCATACAATAGGTGTAAACCCGCAGAAAAGCCCAACAGCTGTGCCCCATGCAATATATTTAGGATTATGTCGCTCTTTTTTTATGGGAATAATTAATTTTAAATAGCAGTATCTGTATAGATTATTAAAATAATTTTTTATTTTTTTACACATAATTTTCTCATACTATGCAAATATATCATATAAAATGTTCAATATATTATCCATAATTTTGTAAAAAATCAATTATTACTTGTGTATATTGTTTCTAGGTATAATATCAGGTATGTTATTGCAGGCAATGCAAATAATCTAAACTATGTATTACTCAATAATTACAAATGCCCAAAAAATGCAGTTTATGAAGTTTAGATGCTACTATACTATTTTTAAATATTCAGCATATCTTCAATACTGCCTTGTTTTGCTATTACTTCATCTACCTTTTTTAAACTTTTGGTATCTTTTTGATTTCTTTTAGTAATTTTATCTTTTATCCTGTCTATACTGCCTATTAAAACAGGGGAATATTTATCATGCCGTCTATAATTTTCAAATGCACTTTCTTTATCAATATTTGCATAGCAGTATAAACACTTATGCAGGCAGGTATTATATTCGCCAATGTCAATACATTTCACACAACCGCAGGCTGTTCGCTGCCCATCTTTTGACACATCTAATACAGAATTAGTTATTTTTCCTATAAGCTCATCATCAATACATTTGCCATGATTAATATTG
This sequence comes from Mucispirillum schaedleri ASF457, assembly GCF_000487995.2. Lineage (NCBI taxonomy): Bacteria > Pseudomonadati > Deferribacterota > Deferribacteres > Deferribacterales > Mucispirillaceae > Mucispirillum > Mucispirillum schaedleri. The sequence continues at coordinate 1,985,160 of NZ_CP097562.1, read as the reverse complement.
TATTTTTTCAAGTTTATTTCTTCTGCACAGCTTTCTAATATCAAATTATATCTGCCCGCAATATCTGAAAAATTTTCAGCTATAATATTCATCTCATCTTCTGTTATTTCTTTGATATTCTGACATTTAATATTTTTTGATATTTTTTTATAATCATCTAGGAAGCTTATAACAACTTTTTCAGTATAGCTTGATAATATACTGCATAACCTTTCAAAAGATTTAATGTGAAAATCTATTGTATATTTATCATTTAATATAACTGGGTCATATCGCAGAATAACTTTTTCTTTACCTGTTTTTTCAGATAAATTTTTAAATGTTTCTACTATTTTTTCTTTCTTTTCTATATTTTCTTCTATTTCTTTACCATAAGGCGTAATAGTGAACTGAAAATAATATTTATAACCCATATTATCTATTTCAGATAAATACTGATGAAGCGGTTTTGAATTTTTTGTCCAAAAAACTATTGCATCTACATTATCAGGTGTTAAAGGAACTTCTGACACTTGATAAATATTGAAAGGGTTACGAACATATACAAACCCAGCTTTCAATCTATTCATAAACCATTCAGCATAAAATGCTGGTATATCTGTTCTTCTAGAAACACTTAAAATCATAATTACACCTTATATATTAATCATCTGTTGTCCAATTCCAACTGCATAATAGGTGGGGACATTTTTCATCATTATTCATATTCCTACATTCACTTATGCTGCATTTCGCATCAATACACTGCACTAATGGTCTTAATTGAGACAGTAAATCACCCTTTTTTAAGAATAATCTAAAATCAAAGAAAATTTTTGTATTAGTTATTCGCATATAAGCACTAAAATATTTTAACGGCAACTGAAATTTAGTAAAACAAATATCATTTCCACATTTTTTTATATTTTTAGCACAACAATATGGAAATAACAAAACCAATCTATCATCATCGCTATTGTTTCTAATATAATTTCTAATATTATTATTCAATGTCACAGGTATAAATGTTTTTCCACTTCCGTAAGTTTCTATAGGGCAAACAACATCATTAAGACATAAAATACCGTTTGGTATCAATATCGGTTGCATAGTTTTTAACACTTTATAATATATATTTTCATCATATTTAAGCATCTCACTTAAAAATTTAAATGAAAGACCTATATCTATATTACTAAACTGCATTATATAGTTACACAATAAATCACTGCTTTCAAAAATTTCTAATCTATAATCAATTGTTATATTATGCCTGCTTTTAGGTTTCCAAAAATTTTTAAATATATTTTCTTGTAAATTAATGGCAATACTATTACCATCAACTGATATTACTTCTATAGTTATAGGTTTTGTTATTATTTCTTCCAATACATGCAGTAACCCAAATAAATCTCCCCCTGTTCCCGAACCAAGACATAGTATTCTAATTTTGTCATTATTCAAATATCCATGTTTCATCAATGTATTTATATTATGCCTAAAAATATGATAAGATTCAATATATGATCGTATAAAGTATGTTCCTAAATATCCTTGATTTTCTTTTTCATCATTATGCAGATTACTCACTGCATCCCATGTTCTTTTATGCCAATATGCTCCCAAATTTTTAACTATATAATCATATAGTGGACGGTTTAAATTTATCATAAAATCACCTGATTATTTAATTGTTTTTTACTGTGATTGTATCAGCTTCCATATATCTGTTTTTATAGGGATTATTTAAAATTTGTTCTTTAACATAATTAAACAATATTTCATAATTATTGATATATGGATATGAACTATTATTAATAGTTATAGTATAAATTGCATCCCCATAATCAACATAATCACTACTTCTAAACATTACATTTAAATATGTATTACCATAATAACCAGAACCAAATGCATCTTTATAATATTCCCCTTCCAAATGTGAACTGTTAATATCAGCAATCATTGTCTTATCACTCTCGCTATCTGGTCTTCCAAGTATATCAGCAAATACTGCTTCTAATGCATCGTCGGCACTATAAGGCTCAAATCTCCATGCACTTGTATTATCTGTTTTATCAATATTAGATACTGAAGTAACAGTAATATTGTAAGTTATGTTCTCTGGTATGTCTGTTCCAGTATCTGTGTTATCATCTTTTTCATAAATAATATTTGGTTCCCCTTTATCATCAGCACAGCCAGCAAATAATATTGTCATTAAAGACAATACAAAAATAAGTAATAAATTTTTTTTCATTATTAATCTACCAATTAAAAATTTATGCCATTATAACGGGGGGGGGATTTTGTCAAGAGAAATTTTTAAAAAAGTTAAAATAATTTATATATGTGTGTAATTATGTTTAGCATAACCATAGCTATCTTATTGTGAGCAAAGCAAACAATCCATACCACGAATAATTCAATAACAATATAGACTTACCCAAAAAACTTAGACTAATCCATATAATGAATACAGCAAGAGAATTTAAAGCAAATTAGGTCATACTGAGCTTGATTTATAGCGAAGTATCTAAAAGAGAATATAATTTAAATATATTATAATATAACATAGATAATTTAGATTTTTCGCCTGTAAAATCAGGCTCAAAATGACAGTAATCTAAATTTTTTGAATAAGTCCAACAAACTTGCAAAACAAATTATACCTTTATTTAATACTAAAAAATTATGATTATTTAATTTAGATATAAAATAAAGCAAACTATTTACTTTTACAAATTTTCTTTTATATTAATAATATGAAATATAGATTTAATTTAAAAAATACAGCTGTTACTTTGATTGCAGTATTTACAATATTTTTTTTGGCAGAGTATATATTCCGTAGAGATTATAATATACTTTTTTTTGCAGTATGCTTTTTCTCATGTTTAGTGCTTATATGCTTATTTATATATTTACTGCTTTTATTTGATAACAGATACAGGCTCACTTATGCTAATGCAGATGAATTAAGTGATGAAACAAAAGAAAAAATAATAAAAGAAAACATAAAAGAGACAAAAGAAACTCAGAAAAATAACCATTTAAAAGAAATATTATATAATATTATTTTTAAACAAATATATATTTTAGGTCTGTTTGAGCTGCTGCTTATTATTCATTTTATCATAACAGATATTGATAACATAAACAAACTGCTTATTAATACTTTCCCTGCATTATTTGCCTTAATTATAACAGTAAGTGATATTATAAAAAGACTTAAAAAATAATGTCTGATATTTTTATCTATCTATACCGTGATTATGACTGTTTTCAAATAAATCATCATGCACACCAAATAAGTTAATATGACTATGGTCATGATTTGGGTTATTAAAGTTATGTATAAATTGAGATGCCATATAGATACAAAGGGCGGCAATAATTACATTAATTATTTTCCAAGTTTTTGGATGGCTTAATGGTTTTGCAAGAGCAGCACCCACTGTTCCTAAAAAAGAATACCATACAAATGCTGCACATATAACACCTAAACCAAATATCCAATGATGTGGATAAAAGTTAGCTGCCAAAGAGCCCATTATGGTAGTATCAATAATAACATGCGGGTTAAACAGTGCAAATGCAAGCCCTGAAAGCAGCACTTCTTTTTTAGAAACAAGACCTTTTTCTTCATTATCTATAACTATGTAATCATTTTTCCTGACTGCTGCATATAATGACCTGCCTGCATAGAAAAATAGAAAAACAATACCTGCACCAGTTATGATTTCATATAAATGTGGTATAGAGCGGACAACGGCTCCCATACCAGCAATGCCTGTTACTACAAGCAGTGTTTCACTGAAAAAACATGTAAGAACAGCAACTATAACATACTCTCTGCGGATACCCTGCTTTAATATAAAAGCACTTTGCAGCCCAACAGTCATAACTAAGCCAAGCTCTAGTAAAAATCCCTGAATAAAATCGGTTAATACCATATTTACCTATCTTGCAAGCAGCAGTTTTTCATCTGTTAATTCATCTTTTCTAATAGCTTTAAATTTTTCCATAATAGCTTCAACAGTTAAGTTTTCTTTTTCTTTACCTGATATATCCATAATTATTTCGCCATTATCCATCATTAAAAGCCTGTTGCCATACTTTATAGCATGCTGCATATTATGAGTAATCATCATCATTGTAAGCCCGTATTCTTCTCTTAACTGTAAAGTAAGCTCCATTACCCTGTTAGAGTTATCTGGGTCAAGAGCTGCAGTATGTTCATCTAAAAGCACAAGTTCAGGGTGGCTCATAGCTGTCATAAGCAGAGTAAGTGCCTGTCTTTGACCACCGGAAAAAAGTCCTACATTATCTCCAAGTCTTTTTTCAAGCCCCATATTTAGACGAGCAGCATGGTCTGCAAACTCTTTTCTTACTTTTTTATTAAGGCTTATCACTGGCAGTTTAAAGCCTTTTTTACGGCATAATATCATATTATCTTCTAATGCCATATCACCGCTTGTTCCAAGCAGTGGGTTTTGGAATATTCTGCCAATAAACACAGCTTTTAAGTATTCAGGCATTTTTGTAATATTTTTCATTTTATATATAATATTACCTGATGATGCTTTATATGTGCCAGCTATAACATTAAATAGTGTTGATTTACCTGCTCCATTTGAGCCAATTATTGTAATAAAATCGCCTTTATTCACTGTTAAAGATAGATTTTTTAATACATGTTTTTCATCTGGTGTACCTTCAAAAAAACTTTTTGATACATTCTGCAAAACTAAAACATTATCACCTTTATAATCATCTTCAAGAGTATTTGCTCCAGCTACTGATTTACTGCGTTTATTTATACCAAAAGATACTTTTTTAAATGCCATATTAATCTTGCTTTCTGCACCAAATTTACTCATTAAGAATACTTTAATATGTATAAATACTAAAAACAGCACTGTAAGAGCAAAAATCAGCATCCATACTGAATTATCACTATTTTTACAGTATTTAAAAAACAATACCATAGGGTATATAAAAAGCATTAAATATAATGACAAAAACCAAAATGGATATGTTTTATTAATAAAGCCGTCTACAAAAGATATGCTGGCAACAACAGGGCTTGATTTTTCAACTGCCATTTTTTTACTGCCGCCTTTCTTTTTCTGCAGTTTACTTGCAACAATAATTAATATTATTAATATACCAGAAATAAGTTTTAAATCATTAGGTCCAAGACCTATGTCATAGCCATATTTTAAGCCGAAATAAATAATTGCTTTATATATAATAGAGCCAATTATTACTCCAAAAGTTATAAGCCATATTTTATTAGAGCGGATTAAAAACTCCCCAATCATAACAGCAGCAAGACCAACAACTATTATACCCTGACCGCTCTGCACTGATGCACTGCCTGTAAACTGAGCATACATTGCACCGCTTAATGCTACAAGACCGTTAGACATACCAACACCTAATACTTTTAATACATTAGGATTCATGCCCTGAGATAATATCATCTGCTCATTAGAGCCTAAAGCACCAAGAGATATACCTAAATCTGTTCTGAAAAATATGTCTATAAGAATTTTTATATAAATAAGTAAAAGCAGGAAAAATATAAGTATGCTTATACTTGAGCTTATTTCTAAACCAAAACTGCCAAAAAAGCCAGTAATTGCATTATCTGCATTTGTAACTGCAGTATCATATTTATTATTAGGAAGCGGTACAAAGCTGCTGCCATTAGTTATGCGTGTATTTATAGAATAAAGCATAGTCATGGTAATAATACCAGCTAAAAGGTTTGGAATTTTTAATAAAGTATGCAAAAGAGCAGTAAAAATACCTGCTGTCATACCTGCAATAATTGCAACGACTAAACCTAGATATAAATCAGAACCATTAGTAATAAACATAGCTGCAACACATGCACCTGTTGCAAAAGAACCATCTACCGTCATATCTGGAAAATCAAGAATTCTAAAAGTCATAAAAACTCCTAGAACCATCATTGCATAAATCAAGCCTTCAATAAAAACCGCATTAACCATTATTCTTCCCTTATATAAAAAACTGTTTTGATAGTATTATTTTTTAATCTGTTTATCAAGTATATTTTTTTAATTTATTATTTATCCACCACTGGTATTTCTTCCTTATGTGTATGGTCAATGTTATCTATATAAAATTTAGTATCATTTGATATTTGTGATGAAAGAAGCAGCACAGCAATCAAGTTTGGCACTGCCATAAAAGCATTCAGAATATCTGCAATAGTCCATACCATATCAAGAGCAAGCACTGGTGCAAATATTAATACTGCAATATATAAAAGTTTATAAGGCAGTATAGCTTTTCTGCCAAATAAATATTCTGCACATCGTTCACCGTAATATGACCAGCCTAAAATTGTAGAATAAGCAAAAGTTGTTAATGCAATAATTAATATAAACGAGCCAAAATATGGTATCTGATTAAAAGCCGCAGTAGTCATCTGCCCGCCATTTTGGAAATTTATCATATTCACTTCTGGGTATTTCATAACTGTTGAAACTATAATTATACCAGTTATAAGGCAGAAAACAACAGTATCCCAGAATGTGCCTGTTGCAGAAACAAGAGCCTGCCTGACAGGATTTTTAGTTTGAGCAGCTGAGGCTACAAGCGGAGCAGAGCCAAGACCTGATTCGTTTGAAAAAAGCCCCCTTGCAATACCAAACCTTGCAGCAATTATAATACCCTGACCTATTAAACCGCCTTCCACAGAGCCGGGAGCAAAAGCAAGAGTTATAATTGATTTTAATGCAGGAAAAAGATAGTCATAGTTTAAAAACAGTATATAAATACTTGCTAAAATATAAAAGACTGCCATAAAAGGCACTAAGTTTGCACATACTCTTGCAATAGATTTAATACCACCAATAATAATAAAAGCTGTTAAAATGCCAAAAATTATGCCAATATAAATGCGTGGAACACCTGCAAAAGCAAAGTTAGAGTCAAATACTTCTGCAATAGCATTAATTTGAGTTGCACATCCTATGCCAAATGATGCAATCATAGCAAAAAGAGCAAATGCAACTGCCATTTTTTTCATATTTAAGCCCCTTTCAAGAGCATACATTGCACCGCCTAACATTCTGCCGTCTTTTGACTGAACTCTATATTTTACACTTATTAATGATTCTGCATATTTTGTAGCAATACCAAATACACCAGTTATCCAGCACCAGAAAACTGCACCCGGTCCACCTAAATATACTGCTGTGCCTACACCTATGATATTGCCTGTGCCTATTGTAGAAGCAAGGGCTGTAGTCAATGCCTGAAACTGACTTACATCACCTGCAGAACTGTCATCTTTTGTTATGGAAAGTTTTATGCCTAATGGCACTTTTCTTTGAATAAATCCTGTTTTATATGTAAGATAAATATGCGTGCCTAAAAGCAGTAAAATCATAGGCACTCCCCATACTATATCTCTAAAACTATTTAAATATGATACAAAACTATCCATAAATATAATCCTTAATATATATTAAAGAGATATGTTACCATACTTTTCAATATTTCTCAATGAAAAGTTTAAATACTCCCCTAGTTTGTAAAATCTAAAAACGATTACGAAAAAATTGAATAAATAAAATAAAGAAACTGGAAGCAGCTAATATACACTGCACTAAAATTCATCTAATTATTATAAAAAATGGAGTTTATCTAATATGCGTTTTGTAGCATGAGACCTGTTTAATGTATAAAAGTGCAGCCCTGCCACCTGATTTTTAACTAAATCTTCACACTGATTAACTGCATAATCTATGCCAATAGATGCAATATCTTCCTCGCTTTTGCCTTGCATAGATTTTATTAAATTTTCAGGTATATTGCTTGAACACATTACTTTAAATCTTTCTATCTGAGAAAAATTTACAATAGGCATTATTCCTGCCACAATAGGCACTTTTATTCCTGCTTTTTCTGCTCTTTCTCTAAATCTGTAAAAATATTCATTATCAAAAAATAACTGAGTAATAATAAATGATGCACCCATATCTACTTTATATTTCAGCATCTCTATATCTTTTTCAAAATCTGGTGATTCAGGATGTCTTTCAGGATAGCCTGCCACACCTATACAAAACTTACCCCGTTTTGCAATATAGCTTACCAAATCAGAAGCATACTTAAAATCACCCTGTTTTAAATCGCTTCCTTTTGGTATATCGCCACGAAGTGCAAGCACATTTTCTATACCTGCATTTTCAAGTTTTTCCAGTATATTATCAAGTGTAACTTTATCAAAACCAACACATGTAATATGCATCATTGTTTCATATCTGCATGTATCCTTAATATAATTTATCCAGTCTAAAGTTTTATCTGCAGTGCTGCCCCCTGCTCCAAAAGTAACTGATGAAAAATCTGCATGCTCTTCCTGCAAAGAATCTATAGTATCAAAAAGCACTTTTTCTATAACTAAAGTTTTAGGTGGAAAAAATTCAAAAGAAATAGAAGGGTTTCTTGTATTTAAAATATTTGAAATGCTCATTAATACTATACTCCATAAATTAAATTTTCAGTAAATATTGCACGAAAAATATAAATTTGTAAATAGAAAATCATATAAATTTAAATTGGACTTACATAAAAATTTTATATTGCAGTAATTTTGAACCTGATTTTTAAAGGCAAAAATCTAAATAGTATAAGTTTCAATAACTATAAATACTATATTTTATGATTATTGTATTTGTATATTTTAGATACTAAACTTACCCAAAAATTTTGTACTAAGCCACTAAATAAATTTCTTTTTCCTGTAATAGTGTAAGTCCAGCTTCTTATAATATATTAATCTGATAATGTTTGTTCAATATGGCTAATTCTTTCTGCCTGCCTATAAACATATTTTTACCTGACAATATTATAATATAGTAAATTATGTTTTACAAGATTTTTTCAAATATTTTTACTTTGCAAATACTAACACATCTATTCTTCCTGCACCTGCGGTATACAGCTCATTTACACATTCATTAATTGTAGCACCTGTTGTTAATATATCATCTACAAGAAGAATATTTTTAATATGACTTTTAAACTTTTTGCAGTAAAATGCTTTTTTAACATTTTCTTTTCTGTCTGCTCTTAAAATATGTGACTGAAATTTAGTATACCGCACTCTTTTAAGATTATGTAAAATGGGAATATTTAGTTTGTATGCAGCATATTCTGCTAAAATATCTGCAGGGTGATAAAATCTGACAAAATGCCTTAAAAAATGGCTTGGAACAGTAACTATTCCATCATACTTTGTTATAAAGTTTGGAAGAAAGATTAACTGCTTTAATGTATATTTAAGCCTGATATGATAGTGAAATTTCATTTGAAGTATCATATTTCTCACTACCTTATCATAATGATATAAAGCATAAATATTAGTTATTCTTTTGGAAAGTTTACCTTTGCACCTGTAGCAGGAAGCCCCGGGCCATAATAAAGGAAAGGCACATCTGCCGCAAAAATAATTAAATGGATGCAGCAAAGACATACACTCATCACAAAGTGCTGCATTAATGGCAGCTGCCCCGCTGCATGCAGGGCATTTGCCTGAAAATATTTCATTAAGCATAATTTAAGCTAAAAGGCTTTCTCCAGTCATCTCTTTTGGCTGAGAAATATTTAATACTTTTAATATTGTTGGTGCAATATCAGCCAGTTTGCCATGGATACCGTTTAAGTTTCCTTGATAGTTATATACTGCAAAAACTACAGGGTTTAATGTGTGAGCTGTATGTGGCTGGTTATTTTCATAATCCCACATTTGCTCAGAGTTGCCATGGTCTGCTGTAACAAAAAGAGCTGCATTCATATCTTTTGCTGTCTGCATGACTTTACCTAAACAGTCATCTACTGCTTTACATGCATTTACAGCAGCTTCTTCTACACCAGTATGACCTACCATATCAGGATTTGCAAAATTCATAATAACCACATCTATATCGCCTTTTCTAAAAAGCTCTTCAAATTTTGATTCCACTTCATATACACTCATCTGTGGCTTTAAATCATAAGTTGCAACATCTCGTGGAGATGCTATTAACGCTCTTTCTTCATTTTTAAAAGGCTCTTCTCTGCCGCCGTTAAAGAAATATGTTACATGGGCATATTTTTCAGTTTCAGCAATTCTTAACTGTTTTAAACCGCTGTTACTGATAACTTCACCTAAAATATTCACTAAATCTTCAGGTGGATAAGCAATAGGCAGTCCAAATGATTTTTCATACTCTGTCATAGTAACTACATTAAGGTTTGGTTTTGCACCACGGTCAAATCCGTCAAAATTATCCTGTATCATAATGCTTACAATTTCACGAACTCTGTCTGCTCTGAAATTCATCATAAATACATTATCACCATCTTTTAATGTGCCATCTACCCCAGTAATTTTCACTGGTTTTACAAATTCATCTGTTTCTGTGCCTGTTTTCATAGCTTCAACTGGTGAGGCAGCTTCACTTTCTCCAATGCCGTTTTTAAGCAGGTTCCATGCTTTTTCTACCCTGTCCCAGCGTTTATCTCTATCCATAGCATAAAATCTGCCTGTAATATCAGATATTTGCCCAGCATTGTTTTCTTTTAGGAAGTTATCTAAATCAGTAATATAGCCTAAACCACTGTTAGGTGGAGTATCTCTGCCATCAGTAAAAGCATGGATATATACTTCTTTTATACCATACTCTTTAGCTATTAAGCATATTCCTTTAAAATGCTCTATATGAGAATGAACACCGCCGTCAGATATAAGCCCTAAAAGATGCAGTCTGCCACTGCCATTTTTAGTATCTTCCATTAATTTTTTAATTACAGAGTTGTTTTTTGCTTCCCCTGATTTAATATCATTAGAAATACGAAGCAGGTCTTGATATACAATACGACCTGCACCTATATTTGTGTGCCCTACTTCTGAATTACCCATTTGACCGCTTGGAAGCCCAACTCGTTCTTCAGAAGCATCAATTAATGTCCATTTATTATCCTGCATAAGTGATTTAAAATTAACAGGGTCTGCTGCTGATACTGCATTATGCTCTGTATCTTTTCTATAACCCCATCCGTCAAGAATAAGAAGAATTACTTTTTGTTTATCCATTAACTTCTCCTTGTTTAATATATTTTATAAATTTTAGTTTAGATTATTAAAAAATACAAGATAATTTTAAGACTACATGACCCCATTTTTTATAATAACTTTTATAACCATTTGATGTATAAATATTAAATATTTTTTAATAAATATAATTTTTGGACTTACTAGAAAAAAATTAGATAAAGATATATAATGAGCTTATAATTTATTTAAATAAATACTTTAAATATATCAATATGATACTGCAATATATATGATTTAGATTTTTCGCCTGTAAAAATCAGGCTCAAAATGACTGTAGTCCAAAATTAAAATCCACTATCATATTCATAATATAAAGATAGAGAAATGATAATACTAAAATTTTTTTATCATTTTTATCCCCCACCTGTATACTTTATCTAATTAATTATACTTTGATAAAAACAAGCCATGTTTTATTCACAGACTGTTTACAATATTTTTATTAAAACTCTATTATTTTATAGTGTTTTGCTATTCAGTTTCTTTTACCACTGCCTGCATATTATTTTCTGAGCTGTGTTTTTCTTCATCAGTAAGCATAGTATCAGCTATTTTAGAAACTTTTGCATATATTTTAAATGGAATAACTGTTAATTCCGCCATTATTCTTGCAATGACAATTCCAAAAATAAATAAGAATAAGCCATTAATCCTTTCTTCTGCATCATAGCCTGCTATGATTAAAAATAAACCTGTTAAAGTATATAATACTGCAGAGACCCAGTATATTACATTAATTAATTTAGGTGTATAAAGTTTATTTAAAAATAAAATGTCTGTAATATTCATGTTTCTACACTCCTGCATTTTCTCTTTTTAATTTTTTCTCTTTTAATTCTGAAATCAGCTGCATTTTTTTATATATTTTATACCAAACAAAAAGCATTTCAGCATATATGCGTATAATAAATGGCATAATAAAAATAAAAAACAAACCAACAGATAATGCTGCTGCTACAGCTAAGCCATCATTTTCAACGAAAAAAAAGATATTATCTATTATTAAATCATTATAAGTAGTAAATATTATACACGGATGGTAATATAATGGCAGAAATATACATGCTGCATCATAAATAATAGATATACCAAATAATATTGAAAAAATTACTGCCAAAATATATAAAATATTTATGACTTTTGGCAAAATAAACTTATTTAAGGTAAAAATATTTTTCATACTATCACTAGCCATTAATATTATTCTGCTTATTTTCTGATATATTCATATCTGCAAGTTTTTCAATCTGCTCATTAATTTTAAAAAGAATTACAAGCTGTTCTGCACAAATACGGGATACAACAGGACCTAAAATAATAAGTGCAATGCCTTGAACTACAAATACTTTCATTTCATAATCAGTAAGATACAATATTCCAAAAGAACAATGAAATAAACCAAATATAATTGATGCAATAACTGATAAAATGTATAATATATTTATAATTTTAGGCATATACATTTTATTTAAAAAAAGTATATTTTTGAAAAATGATTCTTTTTTCATACCCACCACCCTTATTGATGTTAAAATTTTAGTGTTGCAAATAAATCTTCCAGTGTTTCTGCTCTTCTAATCATTTCCACTGAGCCATCTTGTTTTAAAAGCAGTTCACTAGAACGAAGTTTACCATTATAGTTAAAGCCCATTGCATGACCATGAGCTCCTGTATCATGAATAACTATAATATCACCAATTTCTATTTTTGGAAGTTTCCTGTCTACTGCAAATTTATCATTATTTTCGCAAAGTGAGCCAGATATATCATACATATAATCACACGGTGCATTTTCTTTCCCCATAACTGTAATATGATGATATGCACCATATAAAGCAGGACGCATTAAGTTTGCCATACAGGCATCAAGCCCAATATATTCTTTATAAATATGTTTTTCATGTATTGCTTTTGTAACAAGATAGCCATAAGGTCCTGTTATTGCTCTGCCTAATTCAAAATATATTTTTGGATTATAACCTAATTGATTAAATACATCTTCGTATGCTTTTTTTATTAGTGCAGATAAATCTTCCCACTCTATTCTATCCTGCTCTTGTTTGTATGGTATACCAACACCACCGCCAAGATTAATAAATTCCATTTCAATACCTGTTTCTTTATAAATATCTGCTGCAAGCTGAAAAAGAATAATGGCAGTCTCTGCAAAATATTCTGGGTTTAATTCATTTGATGCAACCATCGTGTGCATTGCAAAGCGTTTCACACCTTTTGCTTTTGATATTTTATAAGCATCTATCATCTGCTGCCTTGTTAAGCCGTATTTTGCTTCCTGCGGTTTACCTATTATATCATTACCGCCTTTTAATGGACCGGGATTATATCTGAAACATAAAAGCTCTGGGAGATGACCAAGAGATTTTTCTAAAAACTCAATATGTGTAATATCATCAAGGTTAATAACTGCACCCATTTCACAAGCTTTTTTAAACTCATGAGCTGGTGTATCGTTAGAAGTAAACATTATATCTTCTCCCCTGATACCTGCCATTTCTGCTAAATAAAGCTCTGCAATAGATGAACAGTCTGCACCTATGCCTAAACCTGCTAAAAGTTTTAAAACTGCAGGGTTAGGCAGAGCTTTTACTGCAAAATATTCTTTAAAACCTGAAGCCCATTTAAAAGCGTCAAGAAATGCTTTTGCATTATCTAATATTGCTTTTTCATCATATATATGAAAAGGTGTAGGATATTTTTCAATTATTTTTTCTATTTCTTCTTTTGTAAAAGGAACTTTTTTTTCTGTCATATATTATCACCTCAAAATATTTATTATATAAAATTTTATTTTTTATACTTTTGAAGTCCTAATATAAAATTTTTTCATCATCAATGCAATATAAAATTATAACAGAATTTATAAACACCTTTAAAAAGAATATTTGACATTCACTATAATTCATAATATTTATATAATATATATTTATATTTAAAAATAATATGAGGGAATGCTTGTGGAGAATATTAATGTAACACTAATTATCTTCCAGCTTATAGGCGGACTGGGTTTATTTCTTACTGGTATGCAGTTTATGTCTGAAGGACTGCAAAAATCATCAGGGGACAGCTTAAAAAAAATCCTTGAAAAACTTACCACAAACAGAATTATAGGCACAGGGGTTGGTGCTATTGTTACAGCAGTTATCCAAAGCTCTTCAGCAACCACAGTAATGGTGGTAGGGTTTGTTAGTGCAGGGCTTATGAGTTTGACACAGGCATTAAGTGTAATTTTAGGTGCAAATATTGGCACAACTATTACCGGGCAGATTATCGCATTTAAAATTTCTGCTGCTGCTCTTCCCTGCATTGGCATAGGTGCTGTTTTATATATATTTTTCAAACGCCCTGCCATAGTTTATTTAGGGCAGATTATATTAGGCTTTGGTTTGATTTTTCTTGGTATGGATACTATGACAAATGCATTCAAGCCGCTTTCTCATTCAGAAGAATTTAAATCTATATTTATATACTTTTCTCATAATCCTGTAATGGCAGTGCTTGCAGGTGCATTAACAACACTTATTGTGCAAAGCTCTTCTGCAACAATGGGTATTACAATAGCACTTGCAACAGCAGGTATTATTGATTTCTCTGCTGCTGTTGCTCTTGTGCTTGGTGAAAATATAGGAACAACTATCACCGCAAATATAGCAGCTTTAAATGCCAGTCGCACAGCAAAGCAGGCAGCACTTGGGCATTTTCTTTTTAATCTTATAGGTGTTACTTATATGCTTATTTTCCTGCACCCTTTTATGTCATTTATTAACTATATAACACCGGGTGATGTGGCTTATTCTGTGCAGCAGGGGACAGAAGTAATATATCCAAATATTGGCAGACATATCGCAAACCTGCATACTATGTTTAATATTATCAACACATTAATATTTCTGCCATTTTTACCTATTTTAGCTAAACTCTGCGAAAAAATTATAAAAGATGATAAAAAAGAAGAAATAGAAACAAAAGTTGTGCATTTATCCAACGAAATGCTTTCTACTCCAGAAATAGCTGTTGGATTAACTCAAAAAGAAGCTATCAGAATGTATGAATATGCGCTTAATATTTTTAACTGTGCTAAAAAAGCAGTTATTGAAAACGATATGAAAGCAGCAGCTGAGGGAAAATCCATATCTAAAACACTAGATATATTTAATGATGAAATCAATGCTTTTTTAACAAAACTTTCTGCAAAATCAATTTCCGCACGGTCATTAAGAATTATACATAATATAAGCACTGCTGTGGAAGAAATAAACCAAATAGGCGACAGAAGTGTTAAACTTATTAAAACTAAAAATAAAATGAACGATAAAAATATTATCTTTTCTTCTGATGCTTCAGAAGAATTAAATAATATTATTAAATTAGTGGAAGAATTCTGTCATCAAGTGGAAAAATTATATATTTCTGGGAATAAACTGAAAGAAATAAATCTTTTTGCAGAAAATGAAGAAAGAATTGACCAAATACGCAAAACATATAAGAAAAATCATTTAAAACGGCTGGATGCTGGTATATGTTCACTTCCTGCTGGGCTTGCATTTATTGATTTACTAAATACTCTTGAAAAAATAGCCGATAATACTTATGCTATTGCACAGTTGATAGCAGATGAAAATTTATAATTTGGAGCAGCGAAAATAAATGGCAGCACTTAAAAGAATAGGTGTGTGGGATATACAGCTTGGTATGGTTATTGTCAAATGCGATAAAGCTGGTGTTCCATTTAATGAATATGGCCGTCCCCTGTCAAACTTAGGTTATATACACAGCCTGCATGATTATGGGGTAGAACATGTTTATATATGGAGCGAAACTGAAAGCACTGAAAAAAAGGAAGCAGCTAAAAAAGATGACAAAACAAAAGCTGTAGAATATAAGGTTGCAAAAGATGATGATGTTAATGCCATATTATTATCATCTGCTGCAGAACTTGTCCACATGCTTAAAGAAAACTTTACAGAATCTATGGCAGGACTCAAAATGGGAAAAGCTATAGATACTCCTGCTATTGTAGATGTGGTTTCTGATATTATATTTATGACTAGCGATAATCCTGAAGTTTTCACTAAAATTGCTTTAAGTGAAGGTATGACAAAAGATGAATATACCCATGGACTTAATGTATGTATTAATGCAGTATCTCTCGGTCAGGCAGTTGGTATCAAAGGAAAAGAGCTTCACGATTTAGGGCTGGCAGGACTTCTGCATGATATAGGCAAAGTAAGAGTGCCAGAGCAGATATTAAATAAAAAAGCTAACCTTTCAGAATATGAAATGGCAGCATTAAAAAGACACCCTGAATATGCAGGGCAGGTGCTCCAAAGGTATGATAACATTGGTGAAGATGTAATAAATATTATATACCAGCACCATGAATGCTGTGACGGCTCAGGCTATCCATCAGGTATTAATGCTCAATATATATTAAAACCATCAAAAGTATTAGCCATTGCAGAAGCATACAACACTATACTTACATACAGCCCAGAGTTTCCAAGAGCATTTAATAACACTGATGCTATAAAAAAAATATATGCAGAAGCTGGCAAAAAATATCAGGCTGATATTGTGAAAACTTTTGTATCTATAATGGGGGTATATCCTGTAGGGACAGCAGTAACATTAAGCAATGGTGCAATAGGTATAGTATGCGAAGTAAATAAGCAGGATCAGGCAAGACCAAAAATATTAATGATGCCAAAAGACAGCCCTGAAAAAATAGAACTTGTAAATTTAAAAAAACACCCTGCAATAAAAATAGTTAAAGAAATTAATAATACTGAACTTAATATTAACCCATTTGAAATATTCAATAACTTTTTACAAGATAGAATTACCCATCAAGTTCAAAAAACAGAATAAAAACTTATTGCAGACAGTATAAACATATCATAAAAAATTTTAATATTTTTTTATAAACTTATTAATACATCAGCATATTTATCAAAATGCTTATCATGAGTTGCTATTATAAATGGTGTATGTTTAGAATATTCTATAATAACTTTTGATAAATTTTCTGCTTCTATATCATCAAGCATATCAAGGGGTTCATCTGATAAAATTATTCTTCCGCTGCTTATATGCAGTGCCATAAGCAGTGATATTTTCTTTAACGCTCCACCTGAAAGCTCATAAATTGATTTATTTAAATATTTTTCAAATGGAGAATAATCTTTTATGCCTAATATTTTTAATTCATCTTTTATATAGCCTGTTAAAAAATTAAGCTCAGGCTGTGAATGAACATAAACTGCACCTGCATTTTCATTATTTTTATTATAGGAAAAAATGCTGCCGCTGTTTAATTTATTTATACCTGCTATTGCTTTTAATATTGTGCTTTTCCCACTTCCTATCTGCCCTTTTAAAATAACTATATTAGAATATGTTATATTAAAGCATTCCTGCTCTAATATTACTTTGTCCCCAGCATAAAGTGACACATTATCAAATATTAAGCGATAATCACCGCATTTATTATTTAACTGATTTACATTCATTAGCTTTTACACCTTTTTAAAATATAAAGGCTGCTTATCAATAATAAACAAGCCGCCATATTATATAATCATCATAAATTTTTACACAAGTGTTCTAAACCTTGTGCCATCAAGTGTATCTATAATTTCAATACCCTTTTCTGTTAATTCTGCACGGACACTGTCTGCAAGAGCAAAATCTTTATTTTTTCTAGCTTCTGCTCTTTTTAATATTAATGCTTCCACTTCTTGAACTGGTATTTTTAAGTTGCTTTTATACCACTCATCTGCACTGTGGTTAATAATACCAAGCACTTTTGATACTATATCAAAAATGTAGCTGCTTACTTCTTTTAAATGTTCTGCACTTTCAGTATCAGGTTTTCCTGCAATAATAGTATTACCCATTCTAACAATCTCAAAAATTGCAGCAACTGCTTTTGGAGTGTTAAAATCATCATTCATAGATTCTTCAAACTCTTTAATAAAATGGCTTTTCATATCGCCTATTTCCTGCTTTAAATTTTTACCTTTTTTAGAGCCGGTTAAATGAGCAGCTTCATCAAGGAAAATATATATTCTATGCAGTGCTGATGATGCTTCTTTCAGCTTATCTTCAGAATATTCAAGCGGCTGTCTGTAATGTGTCATTAAAAATAAAAGCCTTAATGCTTCCGGATGACATATTTTTAAAATATCACGGATAGTAAAAAAGTTATTTAATGATTTTGACATTTTTTCTTTATTAATATTTACAAACCCGTTATGTATCCAGTAGTTTGCAAAAGTAGAGCATGATATTGCTTCTGACTGTGCTATTTCATTTTCATGATGTGGAAATATTAAATCCTGACCGCCTCCGTGAATATCAATATTACTGCCTAAAATAGCTTCACTCATAACACTGCATTCTATATGCCAGCCCGGTCTGCCCTGCCCCCATGGCGATTTCCATGACGGCTCATCCGGTTTTGCAGCTTTCCATAAAGCAAAATCAAGTGGGTTTTCCTTTTTATCATTTACATCTACTCTTGCTCCAGCTATCATATCTTCCAGATTTCTACCTGAAAGTCTGCCATACTCTTTAAAAGAATTTACTCTAAAATATACATCACCGTCTACTGCATAAGCATTGCCTTTTTCTATTAATCTTTCGCAGTAGTCTATCATTTTTTCTATATATTTTGTAGCCATTGGAGTATATGTTGGTCTTTTAATATAAAGGCTGTCCATATCTGCATCATGTTCCTTTATAAACCTTTCAGAAAGCTCGCTCCATAATTCATGGTTTTCATTAGCACGGTTAATTATTTTATCATCAACATCTGTAAAATTTTTCACAAAGGTAACATCATAGCCCTTATATTCAAAAAATCTTCTAATCACATCAAAAGCAACAGAACTTCTGCCATGTCCTATGTGGGTATAATCATATACAGTAACACCGCATACATACATACCCACTTTTCCTTCAACAATAGGTTTGAACTCTTCTTTTTTTGAAGTCATTGTATTATAAAGTATGATATTCATATATTCTCCATTATTTTATTATTATTCATAACAGCATACAGTGATGATGCTAAAAGACTTTTTGTATATTCTGATTTTGGATTTGAAAGCACTTCCAAAGTGTTTCCATATTCTTCCAGACAGCCTTTTTTGATAACTGCTATATTTTCACATAAGTTTGAAACAACTGCTAAACTATGGGATATTAATATAAGGGTAATTCCATTTTTTTGCAAGGCTTTCATTAAATTTAAAATCTGTGCCTGCACTGACACATCAAGGGAGCTGACAGGCTCATCTGCAATAATCACTTTTGGATTAATAGATATTGCTCTTGCAATTGATATACGCTGCCTTTGTCCGCCTGAAAACTCATGTGGATACCTTTCTAAATATGCTGCTGGCAGCCCAACCATTTCCATAAGATGCTCTAATTTCGCCTGTATTTCATATTTATCTTTTGTAATATGCTGCTTTATACCATCACTTAATGCAGATTTTATTGTTAGTTTTGGATTTAGTGTATTATTAGGGTCTTGAAAAACCATCTGCACATTTTTTGTATATTCCTGCCTATCTGCTTTTGATAAAGCTGATATATCTTTGCCGCAGTATAGCACTTTACCTTTATCTGCCTTATATATGCTGCACATAAGCCTTGCAATAGTTGTTTTGCCACTGCCAGATTCTCCAACTATGCCAAGAGATGAGCCAGAAGCTATATTTAATGAAACATTATTAAGTGCTGCAAAATATTCATTTTTACGAAAAAAATTAGACGATGTATAAAAATATTTACTTACATTTTCAAGAGATAAAATACTATTATTTTGCATATTATTCTAACTCCATCCTTTTTTCTTCCTTTATTTTCTTATAAGTGCCTATTACTACAAACAAATTGCTTATAATTAAAGTAAAGAAAAATAAATTATATACAAATATATTAGTTTTAAAACCTTCATTAAATAAAATATCTAAAACTGTTATTAAAACTAATATAATTGATAGAGAAAATCCAGCTGCTATATAATTATTATATCTATTAATACATACAGCAATCACAAACATTACTGTATATAAAAATACATAAACATATTCAACAGGATATATTCTTAAATCTGTAATCAGTATATTCATAGAATTAAAAAGTAATATATATATTTCTCCAAGTATAACTGCGGAAATAATAAACATAGGGAATACATCATTGTAGTTTTTAAAAAGCAGAAAAAGACCTAAAAAAACATAAAAAGCTATTATATGCTTTAAATTTAAGAAAGTTGTCATAATATCTTCATCTATCTGCTTATAAGCTGTTATATTAAATACAAAAGGAAGAAGCCACATGAATAATGAATATATAACCATAGCTATTGATGAATAATATAATACCATATATATGTGTTTCAGCTTTATAAAATTAACTATTTCTCTAAAATCATACCAAAGCATTGCAGCATATTTTTTATCAGACTGATAAGTGCCTTTATTATATGCAACCCTGCTTAAAAATATAAAAATAGATACCAGCTCAATAAAAGCATAAAAAGTTATATTAAATGAGCTGACATCATAAACTATTAAACCTTTAAATGCAGAAATATCTTCAAACACAAATAAAGCTGATAAGAAAAAACTAATAACTGCAAGTATTTTTATTATATCTCTGTCAAATGTGGTAATATAAAGCATACCAAAAAAAATCATGGCAATAGAGATTTTATAATAATTAATCATAAAATATACTGCATCATATGATATAAAAATATATTCAAAACCATGAAAAACAACTACTGCATTTGCATATATAATAACCAGTATACTTCCTAAACCCATAACAGCAGATAAAAATCTGCCTGAAAACATTAGAGCCGCACTCTGCACAATAACAGCTATACATATAACTATATGCAGCAGCAAAGAATAGCCTACAATAAAAATATAACCTATGGATATAACAACAAATAAACTAGATAATAAAGATAAATAATCTACAATATACTCTTTTGAATACCATGTATAATATTTAGAAACAGTAAAATACTCTACACCACTTTTTTCTAAATAATCAAACCTGTGAACAGATGGAGAAATAAAAAATACAAAATAAACAGCACCCATAGCTTTAAGTGCAAATACAGTAAAATCAATAAATGTTATTTTATAAAGCTCATCAACAAGCTCTATTCTTCCTGCACCATAAAAAAAATGCCCAAATAAATATATAGATAAAAGAATAATTTTTAAAAAAGCTGCCGTATAAAATAAAGAAATGCTGAAAAAAATATTAAGGAAAAATTTTTCAAGTTTATCAAATAACTTCTGTTTATTTGGTATAAGGCTTACATAATCAACATAATCTTTTGCATTTATAAGCCTGCCAGCAAATACACGCAGCGACATTAAAGCAGAAATAATTACACATACATAAAAAATAAACTCTGCAATAGGTGAAATAACTGGAACAGCAAAGCTGATAAGAATTAATACAGAACCTGTAAAAAATAATATAGTAGCACTTGCAGTAAAATAACACCAAGCTTCATATCTTGAAAACGGCTTGATTTTGAATAAAAAATATTTTAGAAAATCTTTTACAACGAGTTTAAATATTATAATTGTATTAAAAAAGCTGTGTTTTAAAAAAACCTTTTGTGTATAATTTATTGATGCAGTTTCTTTCAAATCCGTAACCAAAAAAGGCTCTCCTTGTCATATTGGACTGTAAAGATTATATATAAAATTTAATACCACTGCAATATATTATTATAAAAATATAAAATTCTGCAAAAAATATATGTATAATGCTGTATTTTTAAATAATCTTTAATAAGTTTGCAGTATTTGTTAATGAGAATAAGTATATTTGAAAAATTGCCTTATAACACAATATGTTCTTGCAAAAATCTTATTTTTATATATAGTTAAACAATTATTTACATGAGGGTATAGCTGTGTCATTAAAAGAGTTTGCAAAAAACAACATAGTTGTCTTTGATGGTGCTATGGGAACATCTATCCAAAAAATAAATATTGATGAAAATAAATGGCAGGGTAAAAATGGCTGCAATGAGTTTTTGTGTATTTCTTATCCTGAAATTATATATGACATACATAAAGGCTATTTTGATGCTGGTGCAAATGTTGCTGTTACAAATACATTTGGAGCTATTGCTTCTGTTTTATCAGAATATGGCTTAGAAGACAAAGTTGTTGAAATAAACAGGGAAGCAGTTGAGATTGCAAGGCGTGCAGCTGCTGGCAGAAAAAATACTTTTGTTTCATTATCAATGGGGCCGGGAACAAAACTTGCAAGTTTAGGACATACCAGCTACCAGTATCTTTATGAGCAGTATTTGCAGCAGGCAGAATGTGTTGATGTGGATTTATATAATATAGAAACTGCACAGGATATTTTACAGTTAAAAGCTGCTGTTAATGCATGCACTGAAGCTAACAGGCGTAAAAATACGGATACGCCAATACTTGTATCATTTACTGTTGAAAATAACTATATACTTTTAACTGGCTCAGATATTTCTGCGATTTCCGCAGTTATGGCAGGCATGCCGATATTTGCTCTTGGGCTTAACTGTGCAATGGGTCCTGATATGATGGAGCCTGCTGTTGCTTCATTATCTAATATATGGCAGGGAAATATTTATATATCGCCTAATGCTGGTATGCCTGAAACTATTGATGGCAAAACTATATACCCTATGAATGACGAAAAGTTTACTGCCATTATGAAAAGTATAATGGATAAATATCCAGTATCTATGGCAGGCGGCTGCTGTGGAACAGATAAAACACATATAAAAATGTTAAGTGAAATGGCAAAAGACAGACCAGTGCCAAAAAGAGAAGAAAAACCATATTATGGAGAAGCTGCCAGCCTTTTTACTGCTGTCGCATTAGAGCAGAACCCAAAACCAGCCATGATTGGTGAAAGAGCAAATGCAACAGGTTCAAAAGCATTTAGAGAAATGCTTTTAGCAGAAGATATTGATGGAATAACAGCCCTGTGCAAAAATCAAGAAGATAGTGCCCATTTTATAGATTTATCACTTGCTTATGCTTCAAGAGATGAAATAGAAGACTATAAAAAAATTGTGCCTGTATTAAATTCTCTGCTTATGGCACCCCTTGTAATAGATTCTACTGACCCGAAAACTGTTAAAGCAAGCCTTGAAAGATATTCTGGAAAACCTATTATTAACTCAGTCAATTTTGAAGATGGCGGCACAAAACTATATAAAATGCTTGATATTGTAAAAGAACACCCCGCATGTGTTGTAGCTCTAACTATTGATGAAGATGGTATGGCTGCAACAGCTGATAAAAAGTTTCAAATAGCTAAAAGACTTTATGATGTATGGGTCCATGAGTATAAATTCAGGGCAGAAGATTTAATAATAGATACTCTTACATTTTCTATTGGTTCAGGAGATGTTACTTTAACTAATGCAGCACTAGAAACATTAAAAGCAGTTAAAATGATTAAAGAAAATCTAAAAGGTGTAAAAACTACTCTTGGAGTAAGCAATGTATCTTTTGGCTTATCCCCTGCTTCAAGGCAGATATTAAACTCTGTATTTTTACATGAAGCAGTAAAAGCCGGGCTTGATACAGCAATAGTTCATGCATCTAAATTAACACCTATTGCAAGTATGTCACAAGATGATGTAGATTACTGCCTTGATTTAATATATGCCCGTGATAATGCACTGCCTAATTTTATAGAACATTTTGCAAATGCAAAAGTAGAAACTGATGAAATAAATAAAGATTTGCCGCCTTTTGAAATACTTCCTTTAAAAATTATAAAAGGCGATAAAACTGAGCTTGAAACCATAATTTCATCTCTTTTGGAAAGCCATAAGGCAGAAGATATTATTAACAACATACTTTTTCCTGCAATGCAGCAGGTTGGAGATATGTTTGGCGAAGGAAAAATGCTCCTGCCTTTTGTATTAAAATCTGCAGAAACTATGAAAGCAGCAGTCTCTATATTAGAGCCTTATCTTGAAAAATCAGCTGGAGCATCAAAAGGCGAAATAGTTATTGCAACAGTAGCAGGCGATGTGCATGATATTGGTAAAAATTTAGTAGATATTATTATGAGTAATAACGGCTTTAAAGTGCATAACCTTGGTATAAAGGTGCCAGCTGCCCAAATGATACAAAAAGCAAAAGAAACAGGTGCCAAAGCTATTGGTATGAGCGGACTGCTTGTAAAATCTACACTTATTATGAAAGAAAATATAAAAGAAATTGCAAAAGAACTGCCTGATATAAAAATTATGCTTGGCGGTGCAGCCTTAAATTCTAAATTTGTAAACGAAAGCTGTGCTGAAATTATGCCATATAAAGTTTTTTACTGCAAAGATGCTTTTGATAATATTGCTGCAATGGATGGCTCTAAAAAAGCAGCAGTAAAAAGTGAAAACAAAAAACCAGTTATAGAAATTATAGAAGAATTTAATGTTAAAAAAGAAGAAAGAGCAGATATATTAAAACTTGATAAAAAAGATATACCAACACCACCATTTTACGGCACAAAAGTTATTGATGCAAATATTTTTGATGTGTATAAATATCTTAACAAAAACTTTTTATTCTCAAATATATGGGGCTATAAGAAAAGAGATTTAAGCTGCGAAGAATATGAATTTTTAATAAATGAAACAGCTATGCATGAGCTTAAAAGTTTATTTAAAAATATTACTAATAAAAATGCTGTTTCACCAAAAGCAATATATGGATATTTTAAATGCAGAAGTATAAATAACTCTATTGAAGTTTATTCAAAAGATGATGCTTTGCTCCATACTTTTAATTTCCCAGACAGTAAAGCTGTGCCAAAATACTGCCTTGCTGACTATATTTCAAACAGTGAAGAATATTATGATGTTCTTCCTATACAGATTGTAACATTAGGGGAAAAACCAGCCCAGTATTGTGCAGAGCTTTTTAAAAATAATGATTATAAAAACTACTATATGGCTCATGGACTTTTTACTGAACTTACTGAAAGTCTGGCAGAATATACCCACAGGATAATAAGAAAAGAATTAAATCTTATTGATAAAAGCAGTGACACCCCAGAAAATGCAGTTGCAGGAAAATACAGAAGCAAACGGTTCAGCTTTGGATATCCGCTGTGCCCTGATATTGAAAACAATACTATTATTGCAAATATGCTGCAAAGTGAAAGGATAGGGGTTACATTAAGCCAGTCTCACCAAATGCACCCAGAATATTCTACATCTGCTTTTATTATACATCATCCAAATATTAAGTATTAATTTGTGTATATAGGCATACCAATATTTTTTGGATAAGTTCATACTGAACCTTCTTTCATGTCATAGGGCAAAGTATCTAAAAATAGATATTTTAAATATATTATGCACTGCTGTAATATATATCATTTAGATTTTTTGCCTGTAAAATCAGGCCCAAAATGACTTATATTGTGAAAGCTGTAGGTCATGCTGAGCCAAAGGCGAAGTATCTAAAAAGTAAGATAATTTAGATACTTCGCTTTCAAAATCAAACTTAAAATGAATGTAATAAAAATTTTTGAGTAATTACAACTATTTATAAATAAATAGTTAAAAAATCCCTTAACTTTTACAAGTTAAGGGATAAATATTTTTTGATAAATCTATTTTGAGCCTTTTATAAACTCTTTAAATCTTTCTAATATATTTTTTAATTTAGAGCCAAACATATCATTTTCTTTGGCTTCTTCTCTCATTTTTTCTAAAACTTCTTTCTGCTCTTTTGAAAGGTTAGTCGGTATAAGTATCTGCAAATCTACATACATATTACCTACATTATAGCCTTTAACAGAAGGCACACCCTTTCCTTTTAATGTTATCCGTTCGCCTACCTGAGTGCCCGGCTTAACTTTTATTGTTTCTTTTGAGCCATCTATTAATTCTATTTCAAACTCGTTGCCTAATACAGCATCAAAAACAGTAACAGGCAGCATTAAATGCAGGTCATTATCTACACGCTTAAATATTTTATGCTCTTTTACCTTAATATGCAAAAGTAAATCGCCAGAAGGTCCGCCATGGCTTCCTGCATTACCTTCACCACTAACACGCATAATCATACCATCATCAATGCCGGCAGGAATTTTTACTTTTATTTGTTTTTCTATTGTATGGCTGCCTTTACCTTTACATTCTGTGCAGGTTTCTTTTATAACCTGACCACTTCCGTTACATGCTGGGCATGTTGAACGCACTGCAAATATACCATTTCTTTGGGTAAATACGCCCTGACCATTACATTTTTCGCAGGTTTTCATACCACCGGGTTCAGCACCTGTGCCATCACATCTTTTACAGTTTTCTCGTTTTTTAATAGTTAATTCTTTTTCTACCCCAAAAACTGATTCTTCAAATGTAAGCTCTTGATACATTTCTATAGACTGACCCTTAGTTGGTCTGTTCCGTGAGCGTCGTGAAGAAGATGTTCCAAAAAACTCACCAAAAACATCTCCTAGTAAATCATCAAATACACTGCCAGTAGAACTGAAACCGCCCATACTGTCATCCATTACCCTGCCATAAGTATCATACTGGTTTTTCTTATCTGGGTCTGAAAGCACACTATATGCCTCAGCAGCTTCTCTAAATTTTTCAGCAGCTTCTTTATCATCAGGGTTTTTATCAGGATGATACTGTAATGCTAATTTTCTATATGCTTTTTTTATTTCAACATCTGTTGCAGTGCGTTCCACACCTAATATTTCATAATAATCTCTAGCCAACTTTATCCGTCCTTAAAATTTTTTGAATGATTACTTTAATATTTTATATATGATTTTGCAAGCAAAAATAATAAGTTTTTCATTATTTTTTATGACTTTTTGCTGCCTTTCCATTCTTAGTTACTATCATTTTTTAAACAACTTCATGATATAGTTATTAAAGCATATTAGGTATTATTATAAAGATTTTGATATATTAATTTAGAAATATTTATATATTTTGGTGTAATTCAAATTTTAAAGAATCACTGTAAGCTTTTAATTCTTTTTTAGTATTTTCAGGCAGTTTATTATAATCTGTATCAGTTATGGCACCTTCAAGAGTATATATATAAACAGAGCAGATTTTTGGATATACTTCTTTCATTCTTTTAAATGCCCGTTTAGAGCCTATTTCAATAAGTTCTTCAGAAGTATTGATACCTACTGTTGAAAGTTTTTTTGCAATATTTTTGCCTATATTTTTCATAGAAGTAAGTGATGCCATAATATACCTGCCTTAAATATTTTAGCATATTATAAAATATTTATTATGCATAAGCAATAAAAAAAAAAGCTTATCTAAAATTTTATATAGGTTTATACTAATTTTCGTGGCTTTATCTATTTGGATAAATTAAAAAGCGTTCCCAAAGATTAATTTGAGAACGCCTGTATTTTATATTTATGCTTATTTTTTATCGTCTTTTACTTCTTCAAAATCAGCATCTACCACATTTTCATCTTTTTTAGCTGTTTCTTCCTGAGCATAAGCACTGCCAGCCTGAGAAGCATCGCCACTCTGATTATTTTGAGCATATAAAACTTCTGCCAGCTTTTGTGCTGCAGCTGAAAGTTTATCAATACCTTCTTTTATTTCGCCAACATTTTCACTGGTTAATTTTTGTTTTAAATTTTCCATTTCTTTTTCAATGTTTTCTTTTACAGCAGCTTCAAGTTTATCACCATGCTCTTTTAATGATTTTTCAGTAGTATATACTAGAGTATCAGCCTGATTTCTTACATCTGCTAATTCTTTTTTGCGTTTATCATCTTCTGCATGGGCTTCTGCATCATGCACCATTCTATCAATTTCATCTTCTGATAAACCTGAAGAATCTTTAATAACAATAGACTGCTCTTTGCCAGTGCCTTTATCTTTTGCAGAAACATGTAATATACCGTTTGCATCTATATCAAAAGTAACTTCAATTTGAGGCACACCTCTTGGAGCCGGTGCAATGCCTGATAAATCAAACTGACCTATAAGTTTATTATCACTTGCCATTTCCCTTTCGCCTTGAAGCACCTGAATAGTAACTGACGGCTGGTTATCAGCAGCAGTTGTATATATCTGGCTTTTTTTTGCAGGTATTGTTGTATTTCTCATAATGATTTTATTCATTACACCGCCCATAGTTTCAATACCTAATGAAAGCGGAGTTACATCAAGAAGAAGCACATCTTTAACATCTCCCATTAATACACCGCCCTGCACTGCTGCACCTATTGCAACAACTTCATCAGGGTTGATACCTTTATGCGGCTCTTTGCCAAAAAATTCTTTTACTTTCTGCTGCACAAGCGGCATACGAGTCATACCACCAACAAGTATAACTTCATTAATATCAGAAGTTGTAAGCCCTGCATCATTTAAAGCTTTTTTGCATGGTTCTAATGTTTTTTCAACTAAATCAGAAACTAATGCTTCAAATTTTGCCCTGCTTAATTTTTTAACTAAGTGTTTAGGTCCTGTTTGGTCTGCTGTAATATATGGCAGATTGATTTCAGTTTCAGTTGTGCCAGAAAGCTCATGTTTTGCTTTTTCAGCAGCTTCTTTTAACCTTTGAAGAGCCATTTTATCATTAGCTAAGTCTATGCCGTTGTCTTTCATAAACTCTTCGCATAACCATTTAACTATTCTTTCATCAAAATCATCACCACCTAAGAAAGTATCGCCATTTGTAGCTTTAACTTCAAATACACCATCGCCAAGTTCAAGGATAGATACATCAAATGTTCCGCCACCTAAATCATATACAACTATTTTTTCTTCGCCTTTTCTCTCTAAACCATAAGCAAGTGCTGCTGCTGTTGGTTCATTGATAATACGCTGAACATTTAAGCCTGCAATTTTACCGGCATCTTTTGTTGCCTGACGCTGTGCATCATTAAAATATGCAGGAACTGTAATTACTGCATCTGTAACAGTTTCGCCAAGATAATCTTCTGCAGTTTGTTTTAATTTCTGTAATATCATTGCAGATATTTCCTGTGGAGCATATTTTTTGCCTTTAATTTCTACCCATGCATCGCCGTTATCTGCTGGCACTATTTTATATGGCAGGTGTTTTTTTGCATTTGCAGTTTCAGCTGAATCTGCTTTTCTGCCTATTAATCTTTTAATACTAAAAATTGTATTTTCAGGGTTAGTTACTGCCTGACGCTTAGCAAGTATACCAACAAGTCTGTCCCCATCTGTAAACCCTACTATAGATGGTGTTGTTGTCATACCTTCTGCATTTACTATAACTTTAGGCTGACCATTTTCCATTACAGAAACAACTGAGTTAGTTGTTCCTAAGTCAATACCTATAACTTTTCCTTGAGCCATTGTTCCTCCAAAACAGCTTTAACTGTTATATATTTATTATATTTATATTTTATTTACTTTCACTTTTGCAGGGCGTATTACTCTGTCATTTAATATATACCCCTTTTGAACACATAAAGTTACAGTATTATTTTCATATTCTGCTAAATTATCCATCATTATTGCTTCATGAACTGCCGGGTCAAAAACTGTGCCAATTTCTGAGTTTATTTCAGTGACACCGTGGCGGCTTAACACATCTTTAAATGATTTGATAGTAAGCATTATCCCTTCTCTTAAAGGTGAGCCTTCCTCAGTATGCTGCAAAGCCATCTCTATATTATCAATAACAGGCAGAAAGTCTTTTACAACTGCCTGATTAGCAAAGCGGACTTTATCTTCAGTTTCTTTTGTAAGCCTTTTTCTGTAATTATCTAAATCAGCAGCACGGCGAAGAATTTCTTCATTTTTTTCTTTTAATATATTTTCTAAATTTTCCACCTGTTTTTTTAATATGCCAATTTCACCGCCGCCCATATCTGTTTCTTCTGCCTGATTTTCTGCTTCCTGCAATTCTTCAGCATTTTCAGCAACTTCTGCTTCCGGTGATTTTATATTAATTTTTACTCCCTCGTTCTGCTGCATATTTTCTTTGTTTTCTTCGCTCATTACTTATCTCCCTCGTAGTATTCATTAAGCATTTTTGATATTATTTTTGAGGAATAATCTACAATAGAAACTACTTGTGAATATTTCATTCTTTTGGGACCTATCACACCCATTGTTCCTACTATATTTCCGCCCCTGTGGTATGGTTTTATAACCATCCCAAGCTCATCTGTATGATTAAGCCCTATTTCCGAACCTATAAATATCTGCACACTGTCTTCTTTCATACAGCTCTCAAGCAGAGCACAGATATGGCTTTTTTCTTCAAAAGCCCGCAATACATCAGTTAATTTGCCATTCTGCCTAAGCTCTGGTATATCTATAATATTTTTTGTGCCTTCAAAAATAAATTCTTCATCAAATACTGGGCTTTTAACTACTGCCTCGCTTAATTTAACAGCCTGTTCTGCAAGACGCCTTATTTCGCCTTCTGCTGCCTGCAGCTCCTGTAAAAGCATACGCTGCACTTCATAAAGATTTGCTCCTTCATAATTACTGTTTATAAAATTACTCATTCGCACAAGGTCATTATCTTTAATACTATTATCAACTCTCAGCAGCACATTCTGCACCATGCCTGTTTTTGAAACAATCACAGCAAGCACTGTTTCCCGATTTATTCTTATAAACTCTATATGTTTTAAGTTTATAGTATTCATTTTAGGGGATACTACAAACCCAACAGCATGTGTCATATCCCCCATTTTTTTAGAAAAATGACGAAAAAGATTCATCACATTCACTGGGTCAATACTCATTTCCCTGTAAATATTTTCTATAAAATTTTCTGATATATTTTGTATTTTTACAAATTTATCAATATAGTATCTATATCCGCTGTCTGTTGGCACCCTGCCAGCTGATGTATGAGGCTGAGCAATAAAACCCTTTTCTACCAAATCACTCATAATATTTCTTATAGTAGCAGGGGACATTTTTAAAGGTCCTACTTTTGAAACATTACGAGAACCAACAGGCTCACTGGTATCTACATATTCATCAATTATTGTCCTTAAAACAAGCTCTTCACGCTCATTTAAGAAACGCATATCCATTTATTATACCTCATTTGTTAGCACTCACAATCATTGAGTGCTAGAACTAATTTAGTAATCACAGTGAAAAGTGTCAAGAGTTTTTTTAAAAAAAATTATATTCTATACAATTCCACAATAATATAAATGTGTAGTATTATTGATTTATATTGACTGTCATTATAATATAATATAAAAGTATGTTATTATGAAAAAAATTCTGATTTTATATTTCTCTGGTGCTGGAGCAACACTTAATTCTATAAAATATATGCAAACCTGCATTAATAATATAACAGGCTGTTCAGCATATATTCATTCAATGGAAAATGATTTAGAAGAAAATATTAATAATTATGATGCTTTAATTATAGGGACTCCATGTTATCACTGTGCCCCATGCCTTACATTAATTTCATTTTTTCAAAAACTGTCAAAACTTATAAATACTAAACCTACAATGGTTTTTAATTCTTATTCATTATGGTCATGCAATACAAATAGAATTACTGCAAAAATAATAAGAGAAAAAAATATAATAACAATATATGATACAGCATACAGAAGCCCTGCAAGCGACGGCACTCTTATTACTCCATTTATTAAAAGATTTTTTGAATTTGAAAAAAATATATATGAAAAAATAAATGCAGATTGTAACAAATTTGTATCTATAATTAATGAAGAATATACAGGATATATCCCACATTTTAAAATATCATCTATTTTTAATGCACCAAACAAACTTATTGGACATCTTATGACCTTTAATATATACATTCATCAAGATAAATGTGTAAAATGCGACAAATGTATAAATGACTGCCCACATCATGCTCTTTATAAAAATAAGGAAAACTACCCTGCCTTTATTAAAGCAAGATGTGAAAACTGTTACAGGTGCATTCATCACTGTCCTAAAAATGCACTTTCATTAAGCAGAGATAAAACACCTGTAAAAACTCTGCGAGAAGTATATCAAATCATTTAAACATAAAATATACTGCACCTAAAAGGCATAGAGAAGCCCATAAAAAGTTTAAATTCAAAGGCTTACCCATATATAATGTAACAAAAGGAATAAATACACCTAATGCTATAACTTCCTGCATAATTTTAAGCTGTGGCAGAGTAAAAACTGTATATCCAATTCTATTTGCAGGCACCTGTATCATATATTCAAAAAAAGCTATCCCCCAGCTTGCAAGAGCTGCACCAAACCAAGGCATAGATGACAGATTTTTTAAATGAGCATACCATGCAAATGTCATAAAAACATTTGATAGAATAAGCATACATACAGTTACAACACCAGAATGAATATGTAAATAGTGCATAAAAACCCCATAAAATTAGAATAAAATACAGCCTGACATTCTATTTATTTGAAAAATATCCAGCTAAATTTACTCCCTTCTCTACTAACTGTCAAGATAGATAATATTAAAAAATGTAACCAATAATATTCATATTGCTTTTTATATTACAGATGCTGCTAGAAAGATATATATAGATAAAACAATATATTATTTTATAAAAGTTTATAATACATAATATTTTTTAAATATAGTAAACTATTGAAACTACAAAAGTAAGAAATAACTCAAAAAGGGAGCTAAACCATATTTTTTATAAAACATAATTTTATTTTTATAAAAAATTTTTACTTTAAAGATATGTTATGCTTGATTTTAGCATTTTATTAATATATCTTTTTTAAAAATACTTATATGGAGGATAAGATGATTATTGTTCAGTTATTAATCGTTTTACTAGCATTGTATGTAGGCTCCCGCTATGGCAGCATTGCACTTGGTGTTATTTCAGGTATTGGTTTAGCTGTTTTAGTTTTTGCTTTTGGCTTAAAACCTGGCACACCACCAACAGATGTTATATATATTATTATTGCAGCTGTTACCTGTGCAGGTGTATTACAGGCGGGAGGGGGAATGGACTTTATGATACAAATAACAGAAAAATTCTTAAGAGCCCATCCTGAAAGAATTACTTTTTATGCCCCTTTCTGCACATTCTTTTTAACAGTTTTAGTTGGCACAGGTCATGTAGTTTATACACTTATGCCAATCATTGCAGATATTTCTTTAAAAAAAGGAATTAGACCTGAAAGACCATGTGCTGTTGCATCTGTTGCATCACAAGTTGGTATCACATGCTCACCTATTGCTGCAGCAGTTGTATCGTTTGTCACTATTACTAATACTAAAATGCCAGAACTTGGACTGACTATTCCGCAGGTATTAATGATAACCATTCCTGCATGTTTATGTGGCATTTTTGCAGCTGCATTGTTTTCATCTAAAAGAGGTCTTGATTTAGACAAAGACCCTAAATATCAGGCAAGACTTGCTGACCCTGAGTTAAAAGAATATATGTTTGGTTCAACAGCAACTACTCTTGATAAAAAACTTCCTGCAACTGCAAAAGCTTCAGTATTACTGTTTTTAACAGCACTTGCAGTAATTGTAATACTTGCAACATTCCCAGCACTTTTGCCACATTATGATGGCAAACCATTAAAAATGAATTTAGTTATTCAAATAGTTATGCTTACAGTTGCAGGTTTGATGATTCTTACATGTAAAGCAGAGCCGAAAAAAGTTGTTTCAGGCTCAGTATGGCAGGCTGGTATGGTTGCGGTAGTTGCAATTTATGGTATTGCATGGCTTTCAGATACTTATTTTGCAGCATATAAAGGAGAAATGATGACAGCTATGAAAGATATAGTTAATGCATACCCTTGGGCAATCGCATTCGTTCTTTTTGCAGTATCAGTATTAATTAATACTCAAGGTGGTGTTGTTCTTGCAATTATGCCACTGGCTTATGATTTAGGTATACCTTGGTATGTTCTTTTAGGTGTTCTTCCATCAGTTTATGGTTACTTCTTCATACCAAACTATCCATCAGATATTGCAACGGTCAATTTTGACCGGTCTGGTACAACGGTTATTGGTAAATATCTTTTAAACCACTCATTTATGATACCTGGCTTGATTTCTGTTACAGTTTCCACTATTATAGGCTATCTTCTGGCAAATTTTATTTACTAAAATATATAAAGCTCCAGATAAAAACTGGAGCTTTTTTGTAGTTTTTATATTAATCACTAAATCTTTTCTTGCAAAAATCAAAAAATTTATATATTAGTTTTTCACTACACTTATTATATTAAAGGGTATTTGTATGGATATGGATAAATATTTTAAAGAGCTGGAAGAGCAGCATAAAAAGGAAGAAAAATCAGATACTATTTTAAGCAGTGCACCAACCAACTGCCCACTATGCTCAAGAAGATGCGAGCTTTCAGCACCAATGTGTGGCAGAGGAGTAATGTTTGCACAGCAGAATGGCATAGAAACACAAATAAAACATACTTAACAGCTTTTTTGTAAAAAATGTATTTTTTATTTGACATTATAAAATAATTCAAGTATATAATTATCTCTAATATAATATGATGGAGAGATGGCCGAGTATGGTCGAAGGCGCTCGCCTGCTAAGCGAGTATACTGGGAAACCGGTATCGAGGGTTCGAATCCCTCTCTCTCCGTAATATATTCTTCTTATATATCAATGCTGTAATAATAAATAATTTAGATTTTTCGCCTTTAAAAAACAGGCAGATAAATTAACCTGCCTGTATAATATTAAAGTATATTTTCTTTATTTATGATTTTTTACGAAATTAAGCCCTAAATCAGGGAAATCTGTAAACAACCCATCAGCCCCTGCCTGATATAATATTGCTTCATAAAGCTCGTCTATATTATCAACATAAGCTGGCAGTTTATCTTTTCTAGCTGTATATGGATGAACAACCATATTATTATCATGAGCAAGTTTTACAAAATCAGTTATAACAATATTTCCTTTTTTAGATAATGTTTTATCTATAACCATATCATTACTTGGACCTGCACCATCTGCAAATTTAGCAACAAGTGCCATACCGTCAGGAGTTCTAAGTTTATCAAAATCAAACGGCACCCATAAACCGTCATCTGTTTTTTCGTATGTTTCATTCCATGAATTTTCTGCAAAAAGCATAACTGTTTTTAAATCCATATCCATTTCAGGCATTAATTTTTCTCTTACATACACTAAATCAGGAAAATCAAATGTTTGAAAATATACATTACTATCTTTTGTTGTATAGCCGTATTTTTTCAACACTTCTAATGTGGCTTTAGAAATATCTTTACCTTCCTGTTTATGAAACCATGGTGCCTTTGTTTCTACATACAAGCCAACATCTTTTCCAAGTGTCTTATTTAAGCCTTGAATAAATTCTATTTCTTCTTCAAATGTATGTATTTCAAAAGTAGATTTACCCATTGGAAACCTGTCTGGATAATCCTGCACACGCCTGCCGTCTTTTACAGTAAAGCCTTCCATAAAATTTAAGCTTTTTATCTCATCAAGTGTAAAATCTATAACATAATATCTGCCGTCATCTCTTGTCCTGCCCGGAAATTTATCTGCCACATCTGTTACTCTGTCAAGAAAATGGTCATGAATAACTACAAGACGATTATCTTTTGTCATAGCTAAATCCTGCTCTAAAAATGGAACACCCATTTGATAAGCCAGAGCTTTTGATGCAAGAGTATGCTCTGGAATATAACCACTTGCCCCACGATGAGCAATAATAGTTTTTTCTAATTTTCCATTACTCATATCAGCCTCGCTTGATACATTATTATTACTTTTACAGCCAAACAATCCTGCAAGTAATAGGACAAATAATACTGCATAAAATATTTTCTTCATATAACACCTCTTTTTAAGCTTTTTACAAGCTTATATATTATCAAAAAATATACAACAGCATATTAAATTATTTAAAAATATTTAGATTTAGTGAATAATATAAAGTTTAGCATAAAAAAATTTGTTTTACAAGCAATTACAAAAACAGAATATGATACTGTGCAGGGTATAACTTAAATTATGAAGAAATTTAATTAATCTTTCATTTTTACCTGCAAGAATAAGGCTGAAAAAAATAAAGTTAAAATCAAAACTTTAAATAAAATGATATTTTTGCTTTTTATGTGGATTACCATGCTTTTGCAGGGTCTATTTCAAGCATTGAACGGCTTTCATAAAAAGCATACACATCATCACCACATTCTGCAGAATTATCAGCTCCTGAAGCACCTTTCATATTTTTTTCAATTTTTACAAAACTTTCTGCT
Organism: Mucispirillum schaedleri ASF457; assembly: GCF_000487995.2. Taxonomy (NCBI): domain Bacteria; kingdom Pseudomonadati; phylum Deferribacterota; class Deferribacteres; order Deferribacterales; family Mucispirillaceae; genus Mucispirillum; species Mucispirillum schaedleri. The sequence goes on along the minus strand of NZ_CP097562.1, from coordinate 1,948,728 downwards.
TCTTCTGCTGTAAATCCTTTTGCTTGAAGCAGCTGGATAAGGTCTGAATATGTTTTCATAATACACCCCATTATACTCATATAATATTACAATTTTTATAAATAATAAATACTTTTATATACTTTTTTATTATACCATATAAAACACTGCTGTTCAATGCTTTTATAAAAAACTGTTTCTGTTTTTGATATAATCATAACAACTGTATCATTATAATCATACAACACTGTGTTATTATGAATGAATGTGAATAATCTAGATAATATAAGCTGCAATGATTATACATACAATTTCTATAACTGTTGCAGGTTATATATTCTAGATACTTCGCCTTATCACTCTCAGCATTGACATACGGTTTTCACACTACAAGTCATTTTGAGCCTGATTTTAAAGGAGAAAAATCTAAATTATATATGTTGCAGCAGTGCATAATATATTTAAAATATTTTTTTTGAACTTACCCACACTTTTATATTAATCTACATTTATAAAAAAACTGCTCCTTTTTTAAGGGAGCAGTTGTATAATTTGTAATGCCCCACATACAATTAGTGAAGCTTTATCTACTTTTTGGGTAGAATGACGCATATGAAAAGAATATAAGTCAGCTTTCTAAAAGTCTACGAGCCTGTATCTGTTCATTAAAAGATATATCTTTTATAATAAACATTCCAGAAAACCTGATATTATGCACTACATCCTGCATTTCCTGCCTAATAGCTGCTATACTTTCAGTTTTACTCATTAAACATGCTTTATTAAACTTTAAACACTGCTGCCTTACTTCATAAATATCGCTAAAATCAGCATTACTGTTGTTTTTAGCCCGCTCCATTTCTTTTTTATTATGGGGCATGGGATTATGTGGTGTATTGTTTAACTGTGCATCAATAGATGATACTTTAAATATATTACCCATAAATCACCTGCCTTTTTTTGCGCATTAAAACACTTATTCCTTATGTTTTACATACAGGTAGTTATAAGAGTCTGGTCATGAAAACCAGACCCTGTTTATATTATCCTAATAACTGCATTGCATAACTTGGGATTTGGTTAGCCTGCGCAAGCATTGCAGTTGCTGACTGCATTAATACCTGTTGTGCAGCTAAATTAGTAGAAGCCACAGCTATATCTAAGTCACGGATACGGCTTTCTGCTGCTACCATATTTTCTCTTGTTGTATTCAGGTTGCTGATAGTATATTCTAACCTGTTCATTTGAGCACCTGCTGTTGCTCTTGCTTTTGATATTTGCTCTAATGCCATATCAAGTTTTGTGATAGAGCTTTGTGCATCATCAAAAGTTGCAACATTAACACCATCAATACCCATAGATTTTGTGTCAAGTCTGCCTATAGATATATCTAATGTTTGACCTTCATTGGCACCTATTGCAGCTACTGTTGAGTTATCTTTAATATGAAGATATGCTACTTCTGGCTCAGCTTTAGCAAGAAATTTCATTGTATTTGTTGCTGTATCAAATGCAATATCAGCAGCTGAAGATGGAATGATATCAATATCTACACCTTCTATGATATTGCGAAGTCTGCCGTCTGTTACTGTATCTTCACCTATAAATGCTCCAGTGTGGGCATCCTGCACTCTAACATTTAATGCAGAATCGGTTGCTTTTTGGATTTGGTTTATACCTAATGCATTAAGCACACCTTCATCACCTACAAATGTAAGGTTAGAAGAATCGCCTAATACTGCACCTTGTATTACAAATGTGCCAGCCACCGCTCTATCGCCTGTGCCTTTTGTTTCTACAAATTTTACAAGGTTATTATTAACTGTTGTTGCACTTGTATTTGTTACATCTGCTCCCATACCAAGCTGGTCAACTAACGCTGCTGTTAATTTGCTTTCTAAATCTGCTATTGTGTCGCTGCCTTCAAGTGTAACTTTAGCTGTTTTGCCATTGCCTGCATATATGCTGATTTCTTGTGTATTATCAAGAACCATTCTGCCGTCTGCATTGGTAAACTGTGCAAGCTGAGAAAGTTTTGTATATTTAGAAGCTACATCGCCTGCACCCAATATATCTATTGATGCTGTGCCTGATACTACATCACCTTTTTCAAGTTTTATATCCATTGAGCCGTAATATACATTACCTGCATCATCCATTTGAGATGTATAAACAGTATGTGTTGTAGCAGTAGCAGAATTGGTTGCATCTGCATTAATATGTAAAGTAGAGCCTGTTGAGCCTATCTGAATGGTTGCTGAAGTTGAGCTTGAAGCTCTTACACCTGCAACATTCACAAGCATTTTATCTCCACTTATCCAAGCTGCTGTTGCTGTAAAAGTTGTAGCAGCTGATGTCAGAACAGGTTTATCAAGACCTGCTAAACCAGTTGATATTGCTGATGCATTTAGCACTGCCCCTGCACTATTAACTGATGCTGTTTTCCACTCACTTAATTCGCCAGTTTTAGTATTCATTACACGGAAACGGATTTGACCTGTGCCGCTTGCTGTTCTTTTACCTAATGCTTCAAATTCTATTGAATATGAGTTTCCACCAGTTACTGTTGCTAATGCTGTTGATGTAAAGCCAGCTGCTGTCATTGCAGCAGAATTCATGCCGCCTGTTCCGCCAGTAAATACTGCTGATGCTGTTGTCGCCGCTGTGCCTTTAACTTTAATAGTCATATCACTGCCACGAAGCATACCTTGAATATTATCAAATTTTGTTATGCTTGTGCCGTTTGTGTCAATATTATATGACATTTCACCTTCGCCAAGACGCATAATATTTGATTTGTATACTGCATTTCTACCTGGGTCTAAATCGTAAGATACTTTATAGTTGCCTTCTGCTGCAGCACCTTTTACAATAGCTTCAATATTACCATTAGATGCTGACCATAATGCAGCTGCGTCACCATTTAAAAGTTTTTTAGTGTTAAATTCTGTTGATGTTGATACACGGTCAATTTCTTGTTTCAACTGGTCTACTTCAAGCTGAAGCATTGCACGGTCATTAGAAGTATAAGCTGGGTCGCCTGCCTGAACTGCAAGCTCTCTTATACGCTGAACCATAGATGTCATTGAGCCCATTGCTCCTTCTGCTGTCTGTAACATACTTATTGCATCTTGAGCATTTGTTGCTGCTTTGTTTAAACCAGAAATCTGTGCTCTTAATTTTTCAGATACTGCTAAACCTGATGCATCATCTGATGCAGAATTGATTCTTAAACCAGTAGATAAAGCTTTAATCGTTTTGGTTAAATTATTATTAGCATTGTTAACGCTGCTTTGAGCACCTATTGCTGTTGAGTTGTTAATAATTGAAAGAGCCATAATATTATCCTCCCTGATAAACTCTTTTTTATACAGGCTTCCATGCCTGTATGTTTCTTTAAGCACCATACCGCCAAATATGGATACTTAAAAGCCAAGTGTATTTAATTTACAATGGAATAAACTACCCTTAATACACATTTACTGTATGTTATTTTGCTTATTTTGATAAAGCCAGCAGGGCTTTCATGCTTTATTATAAAGTGCATATTCAAAATACATATATTCTTCATACAGTAAGGCTTAAAAACTCGTCCTTTCATTTGCTTATTTTATGGTAAAAAGCTAAACCTTGATAAAAAGTAAGTGTATCCTTTTTTCTTTCACCTCATTAATTATTAATATTATATTAATTTTAGATTTTTTTCGCATGAATAGAAAGTAATATACTATTAAAGTAGAATATCTATTCTAATCATACAGCAAAAATCTATAAATAATTTAAATAAAAAAACCACTAAAAAGGATAACCTTGATAGTGGCTTAATTGTATTAATACCATTTTAAATTTTATAACTTTTATTAAAAATTTTGTCCTTGCAACTCTTATTATTAACTACTTGTATATCATTCTTAGCCTTTAAAAAAGGCAAAGAATCTAAATTTCACAGTTTAATATAAATTTTAGTCTCTTCACTTCATTCAGAGTGACTATATTTTAAATACTTTGGTCGTCATATTTTCATGCAAAGCATTATTTTTATTAAAGTTTCTTAATATCATAACCGATATTAATTTACTTATAATCCTTATATATAATTTTGTCAACAAAAAAAGACTGATAAAACAAGTTAGTTTTTCAGCCCAATTATTTTGATACAAAAATCTAAAATTTACACCAGCAATACATTATATCCCTTGCATATTCAAGCAGATATAATATAAATAAGGCTCTGTGTGTAAACATATACTTATATATTGCTTTTAAAAACTGCTGCAGTATGAAACAAAATCATAAGAAATATTATCAACAAGTCCATCAGGATTAATATTTGGTAAAAACGATAGCACATTTTCCAGTTTTGATTTTGCTTCAATATTATCTAATACAGTAAATTCACCTTTTTGTAAACGATGCTCATATTTATCTTTTAAATCTTGAGATAAACTTTTTTTCTCTGTTTTTATTTTTGCAAAATACTCATTTTTGTATGATGAGTTTTGCGGATTGGTATCTATCCATGATACTTTATATTCGTTATCCATAACATAACCCTCCGCTTTTAAAATTATAGTGTCCCAAAAAGTTTGCAGCTCTAATTACAGTTTACAAGCATCAGATTCTTCGCTTTGCTCAGAATAGACAACAAGTGTGAAATATTTTACAAATAATAAATACACTGCACGGTCATACTGAGCCTGAAAGGCGAAGTATCTATAATATATAAACTACAATAATTTTATACAGTATTGCGATTGCCACAAGTTATAATTAATAGAACCTGCAAACTGTTTAAAACATTATCCTATTTATTATTAATATTAAAACTAATATCTTTATTAAACATTTTGATAAAATACTTAATAAAAATATTAAAAGGCAGGGATAAATATCCCCACCTTTATATTTGTATTCCTTTACTAGCCTAATAACTGCATTGCATAGCTTGGGATTTGGTTAGCCTGCGCAAGCATTGCAGTTGCTGATTGGAGAACTACCTGTTGTGCCGCTAAATTAGTAGAAGCTACAGCTATATCTAAGTCACGGATACGGCTTTCTGCTGCTACCATGTTTTCCCTTGTTGTATTCAGGTTGCTGATAGTATATTCTAACCTATTCATTTGAGCACCTGCTGTTGCTCTTGCTTTTGATATTTGCTCTAATGCCATATCAAGTTTTGTTATTGCTTTTTGCGAATCTTCCAGTGTAGCTACTGTGATACCATCTATTTCCATAGATTTTGTATCAAGTCTGCCTATAGATATATCTAATGTTTGACCTTCATTAGCACCTATTGCTGCCACTGTTGAGTTATCTTTAATGTGAAGATATGCTACTGTTGGCTCGCCTTTAGCAAGAAATTTCATTGTATTGCTTGCTGTATCAAATGATATATTAGTTGCAGATTCTGGTTTAATATCAATATCTACACCTTGTATGACATTACGAAGTCTTCCATCTGTTACTGTATCTTCACCTATAAATGCTCCAGTGTGGGCATCCTGCACTCTTACATTTAATGCTGAGTCGCTTGCTTTTTGGATTTGAGTGATACCTAACGCATTAAGCACACCTTCATCACCTACAAATGTAAGATTAGAGTCACTACCTAATACTGCACCTTGTATTACAAATGTGCCAGCTACTGCCCTGTCTCCAGAACTTGTATCTTCTACAAATTTTACAAGGTTGTTATTAACTGTTGTTGCACTTGTATTTGTTACATCTGCTCCCATACCAAGCTGGTCAACTAACGCTGCTGTTAATTTGCTTTCTAAATCTGCTATTGTGTCGCTGCCTTCAAGTGTAACTTTAGCTGTTTTGCCATTGCCTGCATATATGCTGATTTCTTGTGTATTATCAAGAACCATTCTGCCATCTGCATTAGTAAACTGTGCAAGCTGAGAAAGTTTTGTATATTTAGAAGCCACATCACCTTCGCCTAATATATCTATTGATGCTGTGCCTGATACTATAGCACCTTTTTCAAATTTTATATCCATTGAGCCGTAATATACATTACCTGCATTATCCATTTGGGATGTGTAAACAGTATGGGTTGTAGCAGTAGCAGAATTAGTTGCATCTGCATTAATATGTAAAGTAGAGCCTGTTGAGCCTATCTGAATAGTTGCTGAAGTTGAGCTTGAAGCTCTTACACCTGCAACATTTACAAGCATTTTATCTCCACTTGTCCAAGCTGCTGTTGCTGTAAAAGTTGTAGCAGCTGATGTCAGAACAGGTTTATCAAGACCTGCTAAACCAGTTGATATTGCTGATGCATTTAGCACTGCCCCTGCACTATTAACTGATGCTGTTTTCCACTCACTTAATTCGCCAGTTTTAGTATTCATTACACGGAAACGGATTTGACCTGTGCCGCTTGCTGACCTGTCTCCTACTGCTTCAAATTCTATTGAATATGAGTTTCCACCAGTTACTGTTGCTAATGCTGTTGATGTAAAGCCAGCTGCTGTCATTGCAGCAGAATTCATGCCGCCTGTTCCACCAGTAAATACTGCTGAAGCTGTTGTTGCTGCTGTGCCTTTAACTTTAATAGTCATATCACTGCCACGAAGCATACCTTGAATATTATCAAATTTTGTTATGCTTGTGCCATTTGTATTTATGTCATATGACATTTCACCTTCGCCAAGACGCATAATATTTGATTTATATACTGAGTTTTGACCTGGGTCTACATCATAAGATATTTTATAGTTGCCTTCTGCTGCGGCACCTTTAATAATAGCTTCAATATCACCATTAGATGCTGACCATAATGCAGCTGCATCACCATTTAAAAGTTTTTTAGTGTTAAACTCTGTTGATGATGATACACGGTCAATTTCCTGTTTCAACTGGTCTACTTCAAGCTGTAACATTGCTCTATCATTAGAAGTATAAGCTGGGTCGCCTGCCTGAACTGCAAGCTCTCTTATACGCTGAACCATAGATGTCATTGAGCCCATTGCTCCCTCTGCTGTCTGTAACATACTTATTGCATCTTGAGCATTTGTTGCTGCTTTGTTTAAACCAGAAATCTGTGCTCTTAATTTTTCTGATACTGCTAAACCTGATGCGTCGTCTGATGCAGAGTTAATTCTTAAACCAGTTGATAATGATTTAATTGTTTTTGTTAAGTTATTATTAGCATTGTTAACGCTGCTTTGAGCGCCTATTGCTGTTGAGTTATTAACTATTGAAAGAGCCATAATTTTATCCTCCATGAAATATGCTTAATCATTATCCTTCCAACTATAATGAAAAGCTTTATAAGAACATCCGTGTTCTTATATTTCATCCTATCTAAATTTAAATTTGTCTGCTAAAAAAATTTTTTAGTTGTTAATTACATAATAGCATATTTATATGCCATAAAATGTTATTATTTACCTTATAAACATAAGGTATAACATAATGTTCTTATACATAAAGATATGGTTCTTATCCTAAAAATATACTGCTGCATGAGTATTTTATATTATCTACACTGCATATATTTTCAGGCATATTCTTCCTTACTTTACTGTATAAAAATTTGTCCTTGCACTAAAGTTTATGGATAACTTATAAACCTGAAATTAAACTAAAATTTCTTTAATTTATTCTCACCTCTCTAAAATAATATAGCCCGCTGCTTTTGTTGATTTTCCGCGCAAGTGGCTTTTCAGCCTGAAAATAACTTAAACAGCTCTATTAATTCTCTCATTAATACTTATTCATGTATCATACTGCATATACACAAATTACATTCGCTTACCAGCAGCTGCTCACACTGCTGAAAAGCATGCTCAAAAGGAAAAAGCTTATACATCAAGCCTTATTAATAAGGTTTTGAAAAACCTTATTGATAAAACCTGAATACACCAATATTTATAAATAAAAAAAGCCGACATTATGCAAAAACATAAAGCCGGCTTAATTGGTTTAATACCGATATAATCATATTTAAAATATAAAAAACATCACATTAAGAATAATAACTATCTATTTAACAATAATACTGACTGTTTAAAAAAAAAGAGCTGATAAAGAGATAATCTCTACCAGCTCAATTTTTTTGATGCCTTTATGTTAAAATCAATTTTTAATTCTTTATAATTTCCTTACACATTTTCTTTATCGGAAATATTTTAAATAAGTTTAGTATTTTTTATTATTTTTTTAAAGGTTTTATAAACTATATATTCCCTTTATGGCTTATTTATCGGTATATAAAAAAAATACTTTAGAATTTTTTTAAAAAAATTATGTCAATGCTGAACCAAAGGCGAAGTATCTAAAATAGTATAATCTATAATATTAATAGTTCCTTCGCTCGTTGATACTCACTCAGGAATACATATTTTAGTATATCAAAAATATATACAATATAAAAATACTTTTGCATTAAAAAATATACAAAGTTAAATAGAGCATTTATACACTTCAACTTATGTCATGCTGAACTTGATTTTTAAGCAAAGTATCTTAAAAATGAGTGGATTTAAAAAAATATACTGGTATCACCAAAAAAAATATTGCAATTTATAAAAAAATATATAAAATATTATATATATTATACTATGCGTGTGTATAATATGTTTAAAATATGCAGCATGTGCGTAAACTGCATATATATATGGAGCGAATAAGAACCTGCCAGTGAAATCAGGGGGTTTCTTTCGCTAAGTTTGTTTAAACAGCTTAGCATTGTAAGTTATTAGTGGATGAATAGCTTATATTACATTGAAATATGGTATCAAAATATATGAGCCAAGGCAGGATTATACCCTGTGTCTTGGTTTTTTTTATGTTTAATCACTATGCTTTAATCAGTATTTGTTTATGAAGTATGTATATTATTCATATTTATCTGCATATAAATAAAATATTTAAGCATAGTTAGTTATACATATTATATATATGATAAAGCTGTTGAAACATTTATTATTGAATATTTATAAATATAAATGTATGTATCAACACAATTGAGCCGCATTAGTTAACACTGATGCGGCTTTTTTTGTTTTGTTAAGGAGATGAGAAGAAAGAAAAGTAAAATAATACTCTAAGTCTGATATTACTATACAATATCTATGCAAGGAAAATATTAGTAAAAATATGCTTTGGCGGGCATTTTTTACTAAATAAAATGCAGCTTACATATCAAGGATGAATATGTAAAGTTTGTATAAGCTGTATTCACGGAGGATATTAATATGGCTATTTCAATTATCAATAACTCAACAGCAATAGGCGCTCAAAGCAGCGTTAACAATGCTAATAACAGTTTAACAAAAACATTAAAAGCATTATCTACTGGTTTAAGAATAAACTCAGCTTCAGATGATGCTTCAGGCTTGGCAGTATCAGAAAAATTAAGAGGACAGATTTCTGGTCTTGCAAAAGCAGCAACAAACTCTCAAGATGCAATAAGTATGTTACAGACAGCAGAGGGTGCAATGGGCTCAATGACATCTATGGTTCAGCGTATAAGAGAGCTTGCAGTTCAGGCAGGCGACCCAGCTTATACTTCTAATGATAGAGCAATGTTACAGCTTGAAGTAGACCAGTTGAAACAGGAAATTGACCGTGTATCATCATCAACAGAGTTCAACACTAAAAAACTTTTAAATGGTGATGCAGCAGCTATCTGGTCAGCATCAAGCGGCGATATTGAAGCAATTATTAAAGGTGCTCCTGCTGCCGGTGATTATAAAATAAATTATACATTAGACCCCGGTAAAAACTCAGTTTACAAATCTAATATGATGACACTTGGCAAAGGCAATATGTCATACGATATTACAACAAACGGCACAAGCATAACAAAATTTGATAACATTCAAGGTATGCTTAGAACTGTTGATATGTCAACAGCAGGTATTACAGTAACAGTTAAAGGCTCAGGAGCAGTAACAGCAGGTTCTGCTTCACTTACTGGGGGAACAGGCGGTATGTCAAACATAACTGTAACAAGCTTTGCTTCTGCTAGTGCTGCAGCAACTGGTGCAAACTCATATTCAATAGAAATAGAAGCAGTAGGAGACAGGTCAGCAAATGGCACAGGTCAAATCCGTTTCCGTGTAATGAATACAAAAACTGGTGAATTAAGTGAATGGGCTTCTGCAAATGTAGCTTCCACTGGTGGTGTTGCTGGCGTTACAAGCTCAAACTCATTTAGTAATCTTGCAGGAATAGCAAGCAGGATTTTTGCAGGCAGCGGCACAGCAACATTTGGAACTGCTGCATGGAATGACGGAGATAAAATGCTTGTAAATGTAGCAGCTGGTAGAGCAGGCTCAACAAGTGGAGCAACAATCAAAGTTGGTTCAACAGGCTCCACATTACATATTACAGCTGGTGCAACAAACTCTGCTACTGCAACAACTCATACAATTTATACTTCACAAATGGATAAAGCAGGAAATGTATATTACGGCTCAATGGATGTAACACTTGAAAAAGGCAAAATAGTATCAGGCACAGCCACAATAGATATATTAGGCGAAGGTGATGTAGCTTCTAAATATACAAAACTTTCTCAGCTTGCACAGTTTACCAATGCAGACGGTAGAATGGTGCTTGATAATACACAAGAAATCAGTATATATGGCGGAAATGGTAATGTGGCAAAAGTTATCCTTGAAGGCAGTGATACAATAGAAGATTTAAAAAATAAATTAAATTCTGCTATTATTGACCAGCTTAACATGGGTGCTCCAAATGGCAGTTCTGCTTCTGCATCTGTTAATAAAAATTTAGTTCAGTTTACTGAAAATGATGGCACAAATGGTGCAAGTGCTGGCTCATTCACAATTCAAGGTGCAGTATTAGGAAAAGATTCTAATTTAACATTTGTTGGTGATGAAGGTATTTTAAATGCACTTGGTGTTACTCAAACTCAAAAAGCAACAGACTCAGCATTAACAGTATCTGTTCAAAATGCTAATACTGGCGCTTTTGTTGGAGAAGATACTATTACTGACGGCAGACTTCGTAATGTAATAGAAGGTGTAGATATTGATATTACTCCATCATCTGCTGCAGATATTATATTTAATACTGCTTCTAACACTATGGAATTTAAAGCAAAATCAGGCACAAACAGCACATTCCTGCATATTACAGATAATGCAACAAAAGCAGCAATAGGTGCAAACGAAGGTCAGACATTAGATATATCTATTGGCAGGCTTGATACTAAATCTATGGGTATTAATGATGTTAATGTTGCAACTTTTGATGACGCACAGTCATCTATTACTAAACTTGATTTAGCACTTGAACAAATCTCAAAATCAAGAGCAACAGCAGGTGCTCAAATAAACAGGCTGGAATACACTATTACTAACCTTAATACTACAAGGGAAAATATGATTGCTGCTGAAAGCCGTATCCGTGACTTAGATATTGCTACTGCATCTAGTGATTTAGCAGCACAGCAGGTATTAATGCAGTCAGCTACTGCAATGCTTGCACAGGCTAACCAAATCCCTAATTATGCAATGACTTTATTAGCATAATAAATAATAAATGGTATATGTTTCAAACTTATACCATTTAGGTTAAGTAATATAAAAGGGCGGGTATGCTTATGGATAATATTAACAAAGTATCTAAAATAGATACAAGTTTGAGTGATTCCGCATACCGCGGGTCTCAAAACGATAAAAAAGTGGAGAGAAACAAAGCTGAAAAAGTAAGCTTTAGTGATATTTATGACATAAGACTTCTTTCTGCTCAAATGAATAGAAATTCAAGCGAATTTAAACTTGAAAGTGTTGAAGAAGTTAATAAAGAGTTAAAAAATGTCATAAAAAATCTTGACGGAGAAAAAGCTGATAATTTAGTAGATGCTTTCCCATCAGAAGATATTATAGAGCTTGCTAAAATGATGTGGAAAAACACTAATTAAAATCAGATGTATTAAACTTAATGCCTAAATAGTGGCAATGAATAAACCCTGATATTTAATATATCGGGGTTTTTATTTATAAAATACATATTTTTTAAAAGTATGTTAACTTAATATAGGTTGTATATGTATCACTGTTGAACCTGTTATAGGTTAAAGAGATTTGTATGTTTTTAAGATACTGAACTTACCCGAAAAAGTTGTACTAGCCATATAAGGAGTGTATATGGCAAGAAAATACAGCTATGAGTTTAAGAAATATCTAGTAACAGTCATAGAAAATGGAATAATGAGTGCCAGTGAATTATCAAGATGCTGTAAAATTCATAAAGGAGTAATATGTAATATCTATAACAGATATAAGCATTCAGGCGAATCAAGTTTACATCATAGCTTTACCCGCAATGAATATAGTAGAGATTTTAAATTAAATGTGTTAACTTATAAGGCATCAAATAATTTAAGTTATGAGCAGACAGCACTATATTTTAATATACCATCAGCATCAGTAATATATGACTGGAATAAGTTTTGCAGTAAGTTTATTGGAGATAATATGTCAGATAAGAATATCCCGAACAGTAAAAAGAGTAAACACTCAAACTCTACTGATATTAAACTCACTAAATCAGATGATAGTGAAGAAGTAAGACAATTAAAAGAGAGAATATCAGAGCTTGAAAAAGAGCTTTATTACAAGTCAGCGGAGAATGCATATTTAAAAAAGCTGGAAGCCTTAATGCAGTCAAAGGAACAGAGAGTTCAACAGAAAAAGCACAAATAATAACTGCATTAAGGCTGTATTACAGTTTGGATATCCTGTTGTCTGTGAGTAATATGAAAAGAAGCACTTACTATTATAATGTTAAAAAGCCTGCTGCATTAGATAAATATGCAGAAGTCAAGGCATATATATTAGAAATATATGAAAAATCTAACAAGACTTACGGCTATCCAAGAATAACAAAGGCATTAGAGAAACTGGGTTATACTTATGACAGGAAGACAGTAGCAAAATTAATGAAGGAATTAAATATTTCATCAATAATCAGGGTTAAGAAAAGGTATAAACAAGGCAGAGTAAGTCATATATGCAGCAATAAATTAAACAGAGCCTTTACAAGTGAGAAACCATGTTTAAAATGGGTAACAGATGTGGCAGAGATAAAAATTAATAATGAAAAGGTGTATTTATCAGCAATAATGGATTTGTATAACAGAGAAATAACAGCATACAGTGTAAGCAAATATAATAATGAAGAAATGGTAATAGATAATTTAAAACAGGCAATAGATAAAACAAAAGATACAACAGGGTTAATGATACATTCAGACCAGGGTATATTATATCAGGCTAATCAATTTAGAAAGTTATTAAAGGAAAATAATATAGAGCAGAGTATGTCAAGGCGTGGCAACTGCTATGATAATGCTGTTATGGAAAGTTTCTTTGCTACTTTAAAATGTGAATTGGTTTATATTAACAAATTCAAAAATATAGTCTTAACTAACAGGACATATGTTACATTTTTAATAAAAAATAAATCTTAATTTAATATAAATCAAGCAATAATTTATTTTCAATAACAATCTCATATGGAGATTTAAAATTTAAGCATGTTTTAGCAGTATTATTATATCTATCTTCATGCTGTTTAAGAGCCTTAATTAATTCATCTTTGGAATAGAATTTATTATTTGCATATAAAATTTTTCCATCCTCTCTATGACTTCTTTCCACCTTTCCATTCTGCCAAGGTGAATAAGGTCTTATTCGTTTAATAGTATATCCTTTCTTTTCAGCTGTCTCTTCAAAATAGCTTTTCTTGTTTGTAACTTCCTTATCATTTACAAACTCATAGCCATTATCCACTTGAATTGTTTTTAGTGGAAAGCCAAATTTACTTTCCAGTTCGTCTAAAAACTTACCTGTTTCAAATGTGCTTTTTTCTTCTACTATTTCTAATATTCTCATTCTGCTGTATTCATCTATCGCTGTTATCTGATAATATTTTTTACCATAGCTGGAAAACATTATACATTCCTGTGGAACATATTTTATATCTATCTGAACCTTGTCGCCTATATACTGACCTGTTATTGGTTCATATCTTGTATAGCTCTTTTTTGACTTGTTTAATGACTTTAAGCCTTTCTTCCTTATCTGCATACACATACTGCCAAAACTACGATTATAACCAATTTCTAGAAGTCTGACATATACCTCCGCATTACCATACAAACCATGCTCGGCATATGTGTTAAATATTAAATCAAGCTCTTCTTTACTATGCTTATTTGGACTGGTTCTTGGTCTACGACTTTTAAAAGATAAACTCTGAACTGTTCCATCATATTTCTTTAAATGCCTGTATACAAACATACGGTTCACTTGATATTTGCGGGCTGCTTTCGTTGCTCCTTTTTTTAATGCATACTCACATAACCGTTGACGAAATCGCATTTCTTCTGTTATTATCACTTTATTCATTGTTATACCTCTTAGTTTAGTTTAGTTTTTTGCTTAATTTTATACTATATACTAAGAGGTATTTTGTTATACTTATTTTTGTAACATATGTCTTATACTCTTACATTATATTAACAAATTCAAAAATATAGAACAGTTTAAATATGAACTTGAAAAATATATTGATTTCTATAATAATTACAGAATAAAAGCTAATGGACTTACACCTTTACAGGAAAAAGAAATTTATTTAGTGGCTTAGTTCAAAATTTTTGGGTAAGTTCATATGCAATTACTGTGCTGCTTCATCTGGTGTTGGTTTAAATTTTGCATAAATGCCATCAGCTGTATCATTACCTGAAGTAGTTGTAAAAAGAGTATTAGGGTCAACAGGTTCAGGTTTATCTAATTTTTTCTTTAAAATAACATAAGTAGGAGCATTAGCTTTTAATTGACCGTTTAATACAGATTTCTCCATTAATTCTAATTCAACATATAATGTGCCATCATCTCTTTTAGTTATTTTAAAAGTAGATTTAGGATTTAATGTTTTTGTGGTTAAATTTCTGCCGCTTACCCCTAATACAGGATTAGCAACATTATTAATTGCATTAGATGTAACAGATGAAGATGGAACAGCTGTATATTTAGTGTATTGATAAACATCATCTTGAGAAAATGAAAAAACACTACTCCACATTTGAAGTTTTGTTTCTAAAACAAGACCATCGTCATTATAATTAATTACTGCCTGTTTACCAATTATTTTAGCATCATTTGAACCATCTGCGGCACATTCACCATCTTGAACATTTGCTTGACCATCTACCTTTTTCAAAATACCTAAGGTATCTGCCATTGTGCAATCTGTTGACATATTGCCTGTAGTTACTAACATATCCATTGCATGATTATTTGAATCATAAGGTTTTGTTGCAAAAAATGTAACATCGTAAGTTCCCACATATTCACTTGCTGGGTTTACTACTGGTGTTCCACCGTTTACTTCCCCCGCTGTATCGTTTTTGTCTTCATCTGCACAAGCAGTAAGTGAAAAAACAGCAAAAAGACTTGCTAAAATAAGTAATAAAGACTTTTTCATAAAATCCTCCTATACAAAAAAAGATAGGGGCATTATATTCGGGGGGGGGGGATTTGTCAAGTATTATTTTACAATTTATAAAAAATCAT
This sequence comes from Mucispirillum schaedleri ASF457, assembly GCF_000487995.2. Taxonomy (NCBI): domain Bacteria; kingdom Pseudomonadati; phylum Deferribacterota; class Deferribacteres; order Deferribacterales; family Mucispirillaceae; genus Mucispirillum; species Mucispirillum schaedleri. The sequence goes on along the minus strand of NZ_CP097562.1, from coordinate 1,933,186 downwards.
ATTTTTTTGGACTTTACGGACTTTTTTGCTTTTATCAGACATACATGTTTTTATATATGCTACCATTTTTTAAAAATGGGTCAGTTTATTCCAGCTTCGCAAAAAATATAATCTATCAGAAACATCACTGCGAAAAATAATTTATAAAAATTAATTTAAGTTTTTTACAAAAAAGTATCTATTTTCATTTCTGAGCAAAATGAAAAATTTATGTGATAAAATGAAATATAAATAAAAACAGCGAAAGTTATGATTACAGCAAGGTTTTAAGATTTTTAAGTTAGACAAGGCGAATAGAAAATTTTATGACAGGAGTTTGCATAATAGTAAATGACTGAGCTGTTTTTTTAAACAACGAAGTAGTAATGAAAAATAATACTCCGTATACTACATATTTAAACGAATAAGCATTATTCCTGCCACAATTACCATACTTCCTACTATTCTTTGCAAGCCGTAAGATTCTTTCAAAAAAAACAATCCCATTAGCACACCAAATAATGAGCTTAACTGTCTTAAAGCTGATGAATACGAAATCTGCATGTCAATAAGCCCTAATCTGTATGTAATAGTAGATGCAGACATTGCAAGCCCCCCAAGAATAACTAATTTCCACTGAACAGGGACACTGACTTTTCTATGAAGTGTTACTGATTTACGATGGCTTATTATTGTAAATAGGACAGAATAAAATGACATAAAATCTGCCATAAGCATAATATATAGATGGGTATTAACTGATTCTACCCCCATTTTATCTGCCATTGCACCAAACGAGTATAAAAAAGCAGCAAGAAGAGCAGTCAATATGCCATATAAACCTGATTTATTGCCTTTGCCTTTTGTTATATTCATTATATAACAGCCAGCAAGCACTAACACAATACCAAGAATACCAAATGGAGTAACATGCTCATCTAAAATAAAATATGCCCAAATCATAATAAAAAAAGGCGATGAAGTAGTGATTGGATAAACTAATGATACATCTGCATATTTATAGCTTATTGCTGTAAAATGCTGATAAAGGGCAAAAAAGAATGATGAAAGCAGTGCATATATAAAAGTAGGTTTATGAAAATAAAAAGCTTCTGGGAAAAACAATACTGTATAACTTGTGATAAATACAGCTGTTGCTACTTGTATATGGACATTATAAGCCACTTTATCAGCTGATGTCTTAACTAATAAATTCCATGCTGCATGGAATACTGCACTTATCACAATCAATGCAAATGCACTAGACATATAACACCTTTTTCACTTTTACTTTAAATACTTACCTGAATTTATCCAAAAATATTAATCATTCAAAACTATCTAAAACTTCTCGCATTTTAGGGCTTATATATATATCCCGCAAATCCATTTTTTTAATATTTTCAGCAATCACTGCTATTTTGTAATCATCAGCAGCTTTTCTATCAATAATAATAAGCGGGTTGCCTTGAAATGTGCACATTCCACCTCTTGCTTCTGTTTTTTCATATCGGACTTTAATGCCTGCTTTTTGTGCCAGCTCTTCAAGCTCTAAAAGCAGATTTTTTTTAGTATTTTTTGCCATATTATTTGTTATATAATGGTGACATTTTTCTTAGCTTTTCAACACTGTCTTTTAAAACTTCCACAGCTCTATTTACTTCTTCCATAGTGTTAAATCTGCCAAAGCTGAAACGAAGTGCACCATGAATATCTACATCGTTCACTTTGATTGCAGATAATACATGTGACGGGTTAGTTGCTGCAGATGTGCATGCACTTCCTGCACTGCAGCACACTTCCTGTGCATATACCATTAATGCTTCTCCCTCAATATATCTAAAAACTATATCGCTTATAGAAGGCACTCTTAATCTATGATGACCATTCACATAAGTATCTGGTATATTTTCTAAAACTTTCTTTTCAAAAGTATCTCTTAACTTTTTAATATGCAGTATTTCTGTATCCTGCCTTTCCATAATAATATCGCAGGCTTTACCAAGACCAATAATATAAGGAATATTTTCTGTGCCTGCTCTAAGCCCTCTTTCCTGCTGACCACCGTGGATAATAGGTTTTAATTTTTCTCTTAATTCAATATCTACATAAAGAACACCTATTCCTTTTGGTGCATATATTTTATGGCCTGAAAAGGTGAGTAAATCTATACCTAACTCATTAACATCTATATGTATTTTGCCAGCTGCCTGCACAGCATCTGTATGAAATATAATACCTTTACTGTTTGCAAAAGCTGCCATTTCTTTAACAGGTTCAATAGTGCCTATTTCATTGTTAGCAAGCATGCAGCTTACAAGTATAGTATCATCTCTTACAGCATTTTTATAATAATCCATATCTATTAAGCCGTATTTATCAACTGGAAGATATGTTACTTCAAAGCCTTCATAATTTTCTAAAAACTTAAATGTTTCAAGCACTGCTTTATGCTCAATAGAAGATGTTATTATATGTTTTCCTTTATGTTTATATGCTCTTGCTGCTGCTATAATTGCAAGGTTATCTGATTCTGAGCCACTGGCAGTAAAAACAATTTCATCTGGTGATGCATTTATTAATTTTGCAACTGATTTTCTTGCCTGTTCTTCATAGGGATGCACCTGCCTGCCTATTAAGTGGATACTTGAAATATTACCATAATATTCACTAAAAAAAGGCAGCATTGCCTTAACAACTTCAGGGTCAACTCTGGTTGTTGCACTGTTATCAAAATAAATAGCCATATTATCCTCCCATAATCTGCCATAAACAATTTGTTTAAGGCATACTGATATATTATCCTGTATTTTAAACTGCAAAATGAGCTGCTGACTGCTTCATCATATCAGCAATTGTAATTTTTTCTAAATAATCATCACATGCCTTTTCAAGCCCTGCCCAAAGCCAGTTTACAGCACATGATGAAAAATTACGGCAATCGCCCTCTGCTCCACAGTCTTCTGTTTTAAGCGGTCCATCCATTGTGTTAACTATTTCTTTTAAATTTATCTGGTTTGGGTTTCTAGCAAGCATATAGCCGCCGCCAACACCGCGGGAACCTATTATAATATTTACATGCTTTAGTTTTGTAAAAATCTGCTCTAAATATTTTTTAGAAATGTCTTCAAACTCTAGTATTCTTAATATGCTTACAGGATGTTTATCTCCACCAAGCATACAAAGGGCATATATAGCTCTGATAGCATATCTGCTTTTAGTTGTAATTTTCATAAGCCACCCCGTTATCTATCATTTTTTTTGATTGTTTGAATTTCTTTTTCCATTTCCACAATCCTGTCAACAATACAGTTAAAAGCATTAGCAACTGGGTCTGGAAGCTCAGTATGGTTAAACATATCCTGCCTTTTAATGTCCCCAGTAATCCTGCCCGGCACACCTACAACAGTAGCATCATCTGGCACTTCATGCAGCACAACAGAATTTGCACCAATACGCACTCTATCCCCTACTCTAAAAGGTCCTAATACTTTAGCACCAGCACCTATAACAACATTATTGCCTATTGTTGGGTGGCGTTTTTCTTTTTTTAAAGAAACACCGCCTAATGTTACCCCATGATAAATAGTGACATCATCGCCTACTTCTGCAGTTTCACCAATTACTACACCCATACCATGGTCAATAAAAAAATGCCTGCCAATTTTAGCTGCAGGGTGTATCTCTACACCTGTAAAAAAACGGGCAAGCATAGCATTAAAACGGGCAAATGATTTTAGTTTATGATGCCAAAGCCAGTGAGAAACTCTATGCATAGTTAAAGCATGGAAACCAGAATAGCAGCAAAATACTTCTAATGCACTTCTTGCTGCAGGGTCTCTCTCTAAAACTGTCTTAATATCTTCATATAATGTTTTAAAAACTGTCATAAAATATACCGCTAAACTAGACTATTATTGTCTAAAAATAGGGTATAGCAGAAAACTATACCCCTATTTTGCACAATTAAATAACCTTAAAACTACACTTGTTTCAAGTTATGAATATATAATAACCATTACTAATGTAATAAGTCAATATATAAATTAATGGGCAAGCCCATTTTTGTAAAATTACTACTAGAAAACTGATTTAATATATAAAGAAAATATTTCCTGTATATTACATAATTAGTCTTCTGGTGATATAGCTTCAACTGGACATTCTTCAGCACAAGCACCGCAGTCAATGCAAATATCAGCATCTATCCATGCTTTATCATTTTTTTCACTTATTGCACTAACAGGACATACTTCCATGCAGGAAGTGCAAAAAGTACAGATATCTTGGTTTACAATATGAGCCATAGTAATCCTCCAATAAAATAATATTATGATATATGTATATGAATAGCTTAATTTGTCAAGTAAAAAGATAAAGAAAAGGATAATGTTCTAAAAAGTTAAAATATGTTTTGTAGATACTTCGCCTTTGGCTCAGTATGACATAATCGTAATAATTATTATCATGAATAAGTTGTTTTATATTCATAGTTATTATGTTGAACCATATACAGTTATCACAATAATTCACATATTGTCATTTTAAGCAAAGCGAAAAATATATATAGGATAAGTTTCAATAAATATACATACTATTTTTATGATTATTGTCGTTTGTATATTTTAGATTCTTCGCTATGCTCAGAATAGACATTTTGCAGCGGCAAATCTAAACAATAAAACTATTACAATTATGTCATTTTGAGCCTGATTTTTAAAGGCGAAAAATCTAAATTATTTATATTACAGTGATGTATAATATATTTAAAATATCTGGATTTATCCCACAGTCTGATTTTAAAATTACCCTATTTTATTCTTTTACACATATTTCGCCATTTTTAACTGCAATTATTGTTCTTATCAATACAATTAATATTAAAATAGATGTCATAATCAGGGAAACATAGCCAAGCAGTTTAAATGTTAAATATTCAAAACTTGTTTTTTCATATACAGTAATAATTGCCATAGTTAATGCTGCCATTGGGAAAGTAAATGCCCACCAAGATATGAAAAATTTAATTTTATAGAAATTTTTTATTAATGCTAAAAGTATTAAACCAAAAGTTAAAGCCACATTAAAAAGTATAACTGCAAACATATCATAAGCACCCTGTAATTTTAAGTAACTTAACATTCCAACAGACGGGGGAGCAATAAATATTGCAAGTGTTGGCAAAAATTTTTGAGCAAGCATGCCATGAAAAATAATTCTGTTAAAAAGGATAGCAGTTAATATTATCCAAAAGAAAATACCTAGAGAAAAAAAGAAATCAAGCAGATAAATATCAGCAAACCCATCACCTGCAATAGGCACTATAAGATTGCCTACAACTGGAATAAACCATGCTGGATTTGAGTGAGCAAGTTCAATATTTTTATTAAGCCAGTATGTAATAGTATAAAATGTAAAAAATGTCTGCATACCTGCTCCGAATATAAATAAAGGTAATGCAATATTTTCATATTCATGGAAAACAGTAGAAATCAGAAGCATGGAAATAGATATTGCTGCAAAAAAATTGACCCTTACAGGATGTTTTATTTCTTGTCTTACTTCATTTGGGTATTTTATCAGTTTCAAAAGATATATAAATGTGATTATTACAGCAATACATGCAGTAATATATGATAATATCTGATATATTATTTCAGGCAGTAAAAAAACTTCACTTGCTTTTTTATAAGCCAGTGTAATACCTGAAAACCCCATTATAACAGCAAACATCATAACAGGAAAAAACTGTAAACGAGAAGAACTTGTGTTATTTTGTATTTCACTCATTTTATCACTTCCACATAATCTTATTAAAAAGACTTCTTTTGTCTGAATATACTCTTTTTATAAAATAATACAAGAGTAAAATTTAATTTTTGTATAATTATATCATTATATTATTATCTTAAATTAATTCTTACAAAATTTTCTGCCTTATCAATATTTATAAGCACTTTATCATAAGGTGGAAGTTCTGAATATGAGCCAAAAAAATTATTAGAAAATCCAAATTTTTCTATTGGGTGGTTTGCTGCATTTAAATCAAGTATTTTATTTTCATTTTCATCATGGAAAACTTTTACAGCATACATCCCCTTAGGAATATTTATTTTTGCAGTAACAGTATTCTTTTTTGCTGGGAAGAAAAAAGCATACGCCACAGGCACACTGCCTGAAAACTCCTGCTGATTTCTGCATAAATGTATCATAATATTTCCTGTTGATTTTTCAATATTATTTACTTCAAGCACCATTATAACTCTTTCATCTTCTGCAAAAACACACATACTCTGAAAAAGCAGTAATATAATCATTATTAATTTTATATATTTCATCAATTACTCTTCCATATCATAAGTTTGTATTTTTTTATGCAGTGTATTTCTATTTATTCTGATAAGCTGAGCTGCTTGAGACCTGTTGCCTTTTGTCATATCAAGAGCTGCCTGTATTAAGGGCCTTTCTATAGTTTTGCAGTATTCTTCATAAGGATTAATAGCTTCTGAATGAATGCCGCTTTCTATTAATCCGCGGGCAAATTTATAAAGTTCATTAATAGTGTTTATTTCTGCTTCAACAAATCCCTGTTTTTTCCTAACATCTTTAGGTAAAGATGACAGCACTATCATACCACTGCTTGTATGATTTACTGCATGATATATTGTATTTACAAGCTGTCGGACATTACCCGGCCAGTCGTAGCTTTGCAGCATTTCTTCTGCTTCTTCAGATATTGGTATGCTTTTCTGACCAAAATATCCTAAATCACGCATAATTATTCGTATTAAATCTACTATATCTTCTTTTCTTTCTCTTAAAGGTGGTATATTTATGATAATAGCAAAACTGTCCCTTAACCTTTGGTTAAACCTTTGCTGGCGGGAAAGCTCAGTTAAGTTTCTATTGGTAGAAGAAATAAATCTTGGAGAAAACATACCTAATTCCTGTTCTATTTTAATAATAGAATTAAGCAGGTATTCCTGAAGTTTTGCATTAGCTGAGGCAATATCTGAAATATAGAGCGTGCCTTTTTCTGCCTTTTTAAAGTAATCATATACTTTACTGAAACCAAGAGACCCAACTATATCATTTAATTCTACAGGGTTAATTATTATAAAATTGCCAGTTCTTCCGCTTTGACTGTGGATATATTCTGCCAGCTTGTCTTTGCCGCAGCCATCTTCTCCTGTAATATGTATGCTTACATCAATAGGTGCAACAACTTCCACTAAATCATATATTCTTTTCATTTTTGCAGAACTATTTGCAATGCTTCTGCTCTTATATTTTGCATGCTGCTGCTCTTCTGCTGTTTTCTGCAAATTAAATTTATTAATATTTTCTATATTTTCATTATACATAAGCACTACTTTTTAAAATCATATACTGTTGGATTGTTGCTGCTGTCAACTGGATAAATAGAATATCCAAGATTTCCAATAAGCGAGTCAGTTATCTCATGCATATCATTATTTACTTTAAAATAAGATGCACCTGCTGGAGCTTTAAAAAGAGCAAGTGGCACTTTTTCATTTATGCTTTTAAAGTAATCTATAAATATATTCTGGGCAGTATTTCCCCCAACAGCATAACTTCCCATTTTTCTATAATCATCATAACCAACCCATGCAACAGTTACAAAGTTTGGAAGCACTCCAGCAAACCAGCCGTCTTTTGAATCATTTGATGTGCCAGTTTTTCCACCAAGTATTCTGTTTACTGCATTTCTGCTTTTCCATGCACCACCTTTTTCCACAACTTTTACTAAACTGTCTGTAATTAACGATGCAGATTTTTCATCAAGCACACGAGTCATTTCAGGTTTTTGGAATTCAAATAAAGTTTTATTATCTATATCTGCTACCCTTGTAACAAAAAATGGTTTTGAAGGTCTCATGCCTTGATTTGAAAAAGTAGAATAAGCAACAGCAAGCTCAAGCGGAGATGCAGAAAGGCTGCCAATACTTACAGATAAATCAGCAGGAATTTCTCCTGTAAAACCAAACATTTGTGCATATCTTATAATTTTCTTAATGCCTATTGCCTGTGCAAGTTTTATAGTTATAGAGTTATTTGATAATTGTAACGCTCTTTCAAGTGTCATTTCCCCCATAAACTGACCGTCAAAGTTTTTAGGACGCCAGTCTTCTTCGCCTTGTTTTACACTTTTCTGAATAACAGGTGTATCATAAAATACACTCATAGGATAATATCCACTTTCATAAGCTGCTGCATAAACCAGTGGCTTAAATGTGCTGCCTACCTGTCTTCTTGCCTGCACTGCTCTATTAAAAAATGATTTAAAATATGACATACCACCAGCCATAGCATATATTTCACCAGTCTGTGGGTTTATAGATACAACAGCCCCTTCTAAGTCTGGATTTTGTTCTATCATATATACACCTGTTGAAATATTATCTTTCAATACAGGCGAAACATATATCATATCATCAATAGCAAAAACATCTAAAAATGATTTTGCTCTGGCATTTTTAGCATTTGTTATCCAGTTATTATCTTTAAAATTAATGGTACCTTCTGAGCCGTCACTTAATTTAATTTTTAAAGTATTTTTTTCTGCTTCTGTAATAACAGCCTTTTGATACCCTAAATCTTTTAAATAGCTAGGCACATCATTATCAAGACGCACATATTTAACAGTATTGTTATCATTTTCTTCGCTTACTACTGCATTATCTATAATATCTTCAATCTGCTCCACATCTGTATCATCTTCTATTAAGATTTTACCAAGTGTGCCTTTATATCCTTCTCTTTTTGCAATACTCATTAAGTTTTTAATCAATGCATCTTCTGCCGCTATCTGATAGTCTAAATTTAATGTAGTAAAAACTTTAATACCTTTATTTTGTGCATCTTCAATTTTCAAATCTTCTTCTATATATTTATGAACAAAATCCATAAAGTAACCAGCATGGCGAAGTCGTAAAGGAATACTTTCTGAAAGTTTTACAGTTTCATTCACAGCTGCATTATATTCTTCCTGAGTAATATATTTTACTTCTAACATTCTTTTTAACACATGGTTTCGCCTAGCGACTGCTCTTTTCATATTTAAGTGTGGTGCATAAATTGAAGGACCTTTTGGAATACCTGCAATCATAGCAGCTTCTGCAATAGTTAAATCTTTTACATCTTCTTTACCAAAATAGTTTATTGCTGCTGCCTGAATACCATAAGCACCACGGCCAAAGTTTACCTGATTTAAGTATAATTCTAATATTTTATCCTTACTTAACTCTTTATCAAGTCTGTATGCAATAATTGCTTCTTTTATTTTACGCTTTACTTTTCTTTCTGGAGAAAGGTATATTACTTTTACAAGCTGCTGAGTTAATGTGGAGCCACCTTCTACCATTTTGCCTGCCTTGATGTTTGACACCATAGCCCTAGCTATACCCAATGGGTCAATGCCACTGTGCTCATAAAACCTTGCATCTTCAACAGCTACCACTGACTGATACACATACGGGGGCATTTGCTCAATAGATATAGGATAGCGTCTTTCTGCTCCAAGCTCTGCTATAATATTACCTTTTGCATCATATACCACCATTGGCTCTGTATATTTAAATTTACTGAACTCATCAGTTGACGGCAGCTGCAGACTGAGAATATAAACATATACTATAATAGATACAAATCCTATTACTCCAAACGCAGACACAGCACCTATAATATATAAAATTATACGCAGTTTAGAGCGTTTTTTCTGCTTTTTATTATTATTGTCATCATTATTAGCAATATTACTTAACTCTTCTGACAAATTTGGAATATTATCTTCACTATTATCCAGCTTATTTTCTGACATTATCTACTCCATATTATCTATTTTTTAGCTTTCAGCTCAAATATTAAATCTCTCAGCTTAGCAGCTGTTTCAAAATCCAAATCTTCTGATGCTTTATACATTTTCTTTTCAAGCATTTCAATATCTTTATCTGTTTTACCACTTAATTTTACATCAAAACTATCATTGACTTCAACAGTAAAATAATCTTTTTCATAAATAGATGATAAAATATCACTTATTGCACTTTTAACAGTTTCAGGTGTAATGCCATGTGCGTCATTATATGCCTGCTGTTTTGCTCTGCGTCTTACCGTTTCATCTATTGTCTGCTGCATTGCTCCACTTATTTTATCACCATAAAAAATAGCTCTGCCCTCTGCATTTCTGGCAGCTCTTCCTATTGTCTGAATAAGTGACTTTGTAGAGCGAAGAAACCCTTCTTTATCAGCATCAAGTATAGCCACAAGTTTTACTTCTGGAATATCTAAGCCTTCCCGCAAAAGGTTAATGCCTACAAGCACATCAAATTCACCAAGACGAAGTGATGTTATTATTTTTATCCGCTGCAAAGTATCTATTTCAGAGTGCAGGTATTCCACTTTTATACCCATATCTTTATAGTATCTTGTCAGCTCTTCTGCCATTCGCTTAGTTAGTGTAGTAACAAGCACTCTGCCACCTTCACCTGTTACCTTTAATATTTCTGCATACAAGTCATCTACCTGAGTTCTTGCAGGCCGCACTTCTATCTCTGGGTCCATAAGTCCTGTCGGCCTGATAATCTGCTCTGCAATTACCCCTTGAGCCTGCTCTATTTCATACCTGTCTGGTGTTGCACTTACATATAAAACATTATTTACTCTGCTGTCAAACTCATCAAACTTTAAAGGTCTGTTATCAAGAGCAACAGGCAGACGAAAACCAAAATCAACTAATGTCATTTTTCTAGACCTGTCCCCATTATACATGCCCCGCACCTGTGGTATTGTAATATGGCTTTCATCTATTATAACAAGTGCATCTTTTGGAAGATAGCTTATTAATGTATAAGGTGTTGAGCCTGCTGCTCTGCCGTCAAAATATCTGGAATAGTTTTCTATGCCTGTGCAGTAGCCGGTCTCCTTAATCATTTCTATATCAAACATAGTTCTTTGAGTAAGCCTTTGTTCTTCCAGCAGTTTATTCTGGCTTACAAATTCAGCACATCTTTCAAGCAGGTCTTTTTTCATCTGCTCTATAACACTGTCTACTGTAATGGTATTTGTTACATAGTGGGTGTTAGGATATACAGAAAGCTCTGTAAGCTCATTTAATGTTTTGCCTGTAATTGCATTAAATTCACTTATTCTATCAAGAGTATCGCCAAAAAATTCAAGCCTGTATGCAGTTTCATCTTCATGACTTGGAAATATCTCAATAGTATCCCCTTTTACTCTGTATACTCCCCTGTGAAAGTCTATATCATTTCTTTCATACCTGACCTGCACAAGCTTCATTAATACATCATCAAAATTATAATCATTTCCTGCTTCAAAATGCTGTATCATAGTTGCATAAGTTTCTGGAGAGCCAAGCCCATATATACATGAAACTGATGCAACAATAATAACATCACGCCTTTCTATTAATGAGCGGGTTGCTCTATTCCTTAGCTTTTCTATTTCTTCATTAATTGCAGAATCTTTTTCTATATATGTATCACTTGATGGAATATATGCTTCAGGCTGATAATAATCATAATAACTTACAAAATATTCTACTGCATTATCTGGGAAAAATTTAAGAAACTCACCATAAAGCTGAGCAGCAAGAGTTTTATTGTGTGCTATAATTAATGTAGGCACCTGCAACCTTTCTATAACATTTGCCATAGTAAATGTTTTGCCTGAACCTGTAACACCTAATAACACCTGCCGCTTTGCACCTGCTTTATATGATGATACAATCTGCTCTATAGCTTCTATCTGGTCTCCTGCTGGTTCATACTCTGATGATATTTTAAATTCCAATGAATTATACCTCTATATCTAATACAAATTATATATAGCATAATACATTTCTTATTAAAAGGAAAATTTATTATTGTCTTTGCAATTTGTGCAACGAAATCAGGCTCAAGATGAGCCGTCTGAAAGTAAGCGATAACTGAACTTGTTTTGGCAGAGCATGGTTTAAAAAATACGGGGGGGGGGATTTGTCAAGTATTATTTTGCAATTTATAAAAAATCATATTTTTTTGGACTTTACGGACTTTTTTGCTTTTATCAGACATACCTGTTTTTATATATGCTACCATTTTTTAAAAATGGAGGAAAATATGAAACTATATTCGTGGAATACACAAAAAATACAGGTAAATGATAATGGAAAAATAAAAGCAATATCACCATTTTTCTTAGTAAGTGATGATAAAGCACATCTTTTTAACAGCAGTCACTACACTAATTTAGGCAGTATTTTTAATATTCAAGAGTTAAAGGCAGTATCTGACAATATAGAAATGGTTACAAATGATATAAAAGATATTGTAGCAGAGAAAACAGAGAATTTAATAAATATATATGAAACAGCAGAAAACTCTTTAAATGAGCTTAAAGAAATAAAAAAAAGTATGCAGGAAATAGAAAACTTAAAAAATGAATATATTAAAATTATAAATCAAGCAGAAGAATATAGAAAGTCTATACAGGAAGAAACAAAAAAATATAAAGAAACTCTTTCACTTTTTCAGAAAGATACTGATACAAAAATAAAAGAAGCTGAGTTTTCTTTTAATAAAGCACAAGTGAATATATCAGACCTTATGGAGCAGGCAGAAAATAAAGTGGCTGCAAAATATATGGCTGTCCGCTTAAATATGGATAATATTTATAATAAATATATTAATGCAGTATCTTCTAAAACAGATGAGTGTAAAAAATATGCAGATTTAAGCAAAAAATGGGCATGCAGTCCTTTAAATATACCTGTGGAAAATGGGCTTTATTCTGCACTTCATTATGCAAAAATATCTAGCAGTAAAGGTTATGTAAATGAATAATACAGCTTATATTTCAGTAGAAGTGTCTAAAAATACACCAGAAAACAGAACAAGCCCAGTTTATGTGCAGGAAAAAGGAAAACTTTCTCTTAATGATATATTATCTGAAAAACCTGCTGATTTTAACGGACAGATAGATATATCATGGCTTCATAATGCACTAAATCTTAAAGCTGCAGAAATAAAATATGCACCATGGGACGCAGTATATATGCCAAAAGGATTATGGATATCTTCTGCCTATGGCGGTAATACTATTATTGCAGCAGCAGCTGACGGGAAGATATGTTTGTCTTATAATTATGGAGCAGACTGGGAAGAAAAACAGATAAATAATAAATTAACTGCTATAACTTATGGCAGTGGAATATTTATCCTGCTTTCTAATACTGGCAAATGCTTTAAAAGCACGGATAATGGTAACTTATGGGAAGAAAGCATAATAGCAGAAGATAATTTTTCATGTATTACATATAACAATAATAAATTTATCGCAGGCACAGTATCTGGCAAAATATATATATCAGAAGATTATTGCAAAAGCTGGAGAAAAGTATGCGAATACAGCAGTATACAGATTTCAAAAATATCATTTTCTTCTTCAAATATTATAATGGCAGTTGGAGTATCTGGAAACACTCGTTCAATATACAGCACAGATGGCGGCTTAACATGGAATGAAATAAATATGCCTTTATCATCATGGATATCTTTAACTTATGGTAATGGCAGGTTTACAGCATGTGCTTATGATGGAGAAACCCGCCTTGTTTACTGTCTTGAAAAAGATATACTTAATAAAAACCCAGTATGGCAGAAAATTAGTTTAAATTATAATGAGCCTTGGAAAGATATAAGCTGCGGAGCAAATGTATATACCCTTGCTTCATCAACTGGGGTTACTCTTGCAAGCTTTGACGGTATCAGGTGGATAAAAACACCATGCCATTATGGAGCATGGAATAATATTTTAAGAACAGATTACTTTTTTATGATATTTTCAACAGCTGATGAAGAAAATAACTTAAATGCAATTCGCTCATCTAATGGCGGACTTACTGGCATTATGTTTGCAAGCTTACATGAAATAATAGAAAATGAAGATGTAGATAAAGCAGTAAATCCCAAAACTTTAAAAGATTATCTTGCATATAGAACTGGCAAAAATAATTCTCAGTATCCAGTATACAGCGATGATTTGCTTATTGAATGCACCAGCCTTGATACAAGGCAGATAAAAATCACAAACATAGACAGCAACAGCAGTATAGAAGATTATAACAGCATTACAACAGCAGGAATATATATAATAGAAAAGCAGCTGAATAACAGCTCTGATATAGAAACAGGCTGTTTACTTGTGCAGAAAGAAAATAATAAAATACATCAGTTTATAAGCCCTGATTATTTATTTAATACAGGTTATATTCGCCAGTTTAGCAGTAATATATGGAGCAGCTGGCAGCAAAAACTTATAAAACAGGAAAATATAGAAAATATTGATTTATCTGATAATAAAATAAATGTATCATTAACTTCATCATATTCTGATATAACAAACATTATAGCAGAAGAAAATGGCAGCTTAACAAAATTTAGTAAAGATGAACTTGATGAAAGCATAAATGAAAATGTAAATAATGCCCTAAACCTTATGGCAGGAAATAATGTTTTTTGGCATGAAAAAGCAGACTATAAAATTGGTGCTTTTGTTTTAGGCAGTGATAATGCTCTTTATTACTGCATAAAAGCAAACAGCTCATCTGACCCACAAGACCCAGTATCATCATCTTCTTTCTGGCTTAAAATTATAAACAGTAATGGCAAAATTAATGCAGACAATTTAAGCAAAAATTTAGGTGCCTTTGCCCAGCTTGATAATATTGCACTTACTGATAATGCCATAACAGGAATACTGCCAGTCAGTAAAGGCGGAACCGGCTCATCAAATATAGATGAAGCAAGAAAAAATTTAGGAACATTTGCTCAAAATCAGCTGCCAAATAAGGCAGATTTAAATGATAACAGCATTTATATAAAAAATAAAATGTGTATGAATTTAACTGGCTTTGACCATACAAACTTCCCCGGTGGTGCTCAAACTGGAGAGTATATAACATATATAGATACATCTAATAATCGCGGCTGGCAAAGGTTTTATCCTGCCGGTATTTCTAATAATGGTTTGTTAAAATATTTTGGCAGAGTTTTTAGTAACGGCTTGTGGGAAGAATGGAAAGTGCTGCGTAATAATGACGGCTCTATACCTGAAAAAATAGGCGGCACAGGGCTTACTCACGGTGCATTAGGCAGACCAAATATTTCACACCGTCTTGCACCAGCACAGCCAAACGGAAGTAATTATAAATCAGGTGATGTTATATACAGATATTCTTACGGAAGCAGTGCTGTAAATCAGTATGTCCCATCAGGCGGTTCTTGGCACATACTTACTTTTGTATATACAAAAGGCACAGGAATATGCAGAATTGAATTAGGTGGAACAGGAATTGTTGCAGGCGGAACAATGCTTGATACTAATAACCAGTATGATTTTATTTATATACTTACAAAAATTTCATAAAAAGCGAGATAAAATATGTTTGATGAAACTTTATTTATAAACGAAATTAGTAAAATAGAGAAAAAAGATGACGGCTCATATATTGTGATAAGAAACAATATTCCATGCCATATACCATATAATGATGAATACAGGCAGGAATATAATGCAGTAGAAGAATATATTAAGAAAAATAATATTAAAGTGAATACACATATACAAAAAGTATATAAAATAATTGATGATAATATGGAAGAAAATATTCGCAGTAAAAGAGATGAACTTTTAAAGCAGGCAGATATTATGCTTATGAAATATCAAGAACAGGTATATCTTAATGTAATAGAAGAAAATAATGAATACTACACTGCACTTTTACAGTATAAGCAGAATTTAAGAGATATTACAAAACAGCTTGATTTTCCTGATAATGTGATTTTTCCTGTTATGCCTGAATATGTATAAAAAATGCGGGTTTTTATGCCCGCACTTTTTATTTAAAGTTATTTTGTAATTAAACCATAAGTATAATATGGCTCTTTTTCTGGAGCTTTTACAGCTGGGTGATGAGCCACTGCATTTGCTGGTGCATCATAATTTGCACCATTTTTACTCCAATGGAAATAATCTTTTTTCAAGTCTTTAATAGTATCAGATTTTTTCTTAATCCAAGTATTTACCTGCACTGTTGCAATATTCATTTCTTTCCATTCTTGATATAATTTTAACATATCATTGTCATGAGTAACTTTTGCACTTGTTTTGCCTGCTGTCCCAAACCCTGAAGCATTATATGCAGCTTCAGTGTATTCAGTATATTGAAACTGACCTTTTCTTGCTTCTTCTTTACCTTGTCCTAAAATACCACCAAAATTATTCATTGCACTGCTGTCCATTTGGATTTTACTTTTTATTTTTACATTATTGCCATTAACTTCAATAGTCATCTCCCCTATCATGCGTTCCACACCACCATAATCATTTGTTCCAACATTAAGAGTGCCGTTATACTGGCTAAAATCTATTATCTGGTATGTTCCCTGCAATGAATGCACATTACCTTTTACAACAGGTGTATAGACTGTAATAATCGTTGTTGCTTTTTTACCATTTTCTGTAACCGCTTCTAATAAAGCTGTGCCAGAAGATAACCCAGTTACTGCACCTGTTTTTTCATTTACTTCTGCAATGCTGTGATTATCTAATATTTTAAATACTGTATTAGTGTTAGACGGACTGCCTTCATATACTGGAATAATTTTAGAAGTCTCACCAACTGCAACCCCGTAATCAAATCTTTCAAATACTACATTTTTTGGCAGTGTTTCTACAATAACTTTATATACTGCATTAATATCAGGATTACTAGAAGATGTAATTGTAATATTTGTTTCACCTGTATTTTTTAATGTTACGATGCCAGCTGCATTTATCTCTGCAACTTGTGGATTTGATGACTGATATTTCAGCCTTTTATTAGAAGCATTTTCAGGAATAATGTTAGTTTCCAAAGTAAATGAGCCTAATGATAATTCATATCTGCCTTCACTGCCAGATGGTAATACAATTTGTTCTACTGTGATAACATTTTCAGGCTCAGGCTTCACTATAATATGGCATTCTCTTACAATATCATTAATGGTTACACGGATAAATGTTTCACCCGCTGATAAAGCAGTTATTTTACCTGTATTATCAACTGATACTATATTAGTATCATCAGCAAAATATTCTGCATTATGATTTGAATTATTTAATATTTCAGGATAAACTTGATATGATATATTTGCTTCTGCATCTATATTCATTGTTAATTCTATCTTATCACTGTTAAGATTAAAACTATAAACTGCTGCTGCAGGCACAATTTGCATTTCTGCTTTTATCCCATTTGAAGATTGTGCAGTTATTACAGATGAGCCATTTTTATGTATTGTAACAAGCCCATTTTTATTTACTGTTGCAACACTTTCATTAGAGCTTTTCCATACAAGAGTTTTATTAGCTGCATTATCAGGATAGATTTCTGCATTAATCTGTATTGTTTCATTAACTGCAACAGGGCTGAACTCTTCTAAATCAAATTTAATGCTTTTTACCTGTATTTCATCTGGTTTATTATTATCTTCTGGTGTTTCAGGTGTTTCTGTATTGCTGTCATCTGTATTTTCACCTTCAACAGGCACAGATTTTTCATCAAAAATAATATCGCTTCCCAAACCACCGGCAGGTGCAAATGCCTGAATTTTACCAATATTTAATACAAGAGTATCGCCTTTATTTACTATACCCTGTCTTGCAAGCTCTGTATAATTAACAGGGTCAAGAGTAAACTCCATAGTATAGTCGCCTGTTATTTTTGCACCAAGAGATGTAAAAATATCAGGAATACTGCCATAATTACTTATATTTTTCTTTTGAATAAGGCGGGCTTCCCTACCATTTAAATTAATATACATTAATATTTTTACAATACCTGCACCAAGACCATCTAAATTAACATTTACACGCAGGCTGCTTGCTGAATCTGCTGTTTTTGCTTTATCGCCATTTATTGAATAATCAAGGATTTGATATTTCGCAATCAATGACATAGGGTCTTTATTTAAATCAATTGGAGCAGTGCCATCTGGTGCTGTAAAGCTGCCTGAGCCGCTGTTACTGCTTTCTTCATTTACTACATCCACATTTATAAAAGCATATTTTTCAGGGTTTGATTTAGAATAAATTATTATTCCCGCACTGCCGTAATTTTTTGCCTTTATAAAGCCGTCTTTAACTTCTGCCACATTAGCATTAGTAGAAAGATATGCCAGCTCTTTATTTACTGCATTACCCGGACGAACA
This sequence comes from Mucispirillum schaedleri ASF457, assembly GCF_000487995.2. Taxonomy (NCBI): domain Bacteria; kingdom Pseudomonadati; phylum Deferribacterota; class Deferribacteres; order Deferribacterales; family Mucispirillaceae; genus Mucispirillum; species Mucispirillum schaedleri. The sequence continues at coordinate 1,914,934 of NZ_CP097562.1, read as the reverse complement.
CTTGGAAATATGGCAAGCCCTTTTCCTTTTTTGATTTTAAGATATGTTTCATCAACTGCAACTGCCATAACTGCTGGACTATTTTCCACATCAGCTGTTTTATTGAATGCATTAATAATCACCTGATTATTAACAGATTTATCTTTTTCAAGGGCAATATTTATCACAGCTATACCAGCTTTATTAACAGTAACTGTGCCGTCATTAGAAACAGCAGCAACAGCATTATTACTGCTTGAATAAATAAGTGCAGATGATGCTTCTGCTTCTGGAATAACAGAAGCATTTATACTGATATTTTGTTTTTTACCAATATTTACAGGTATATATTTAGAATAAACAGATATCTGTGGTTTTGTCTCAGCAGTGTGGTATATTACCTGAACACCACCACCGCTCTTATCTTCTGATGTTGTGCAGCCAAAAATACCTGCAATAACAACAAAGATAAGCAATAATTTACTATATATTTTATATTTTTTCATATTATCACTCTTTTTTCACTGCCTGCATAATTTTTAAGCAGGCTGAAATATTATAAGCTACTCAATAGCTGTTACTAGACCTTTAAAATCTTCTACTGGCACAATTTGAGCAAGGTCTGGCACTTCTGGCGGTGTTCTATCACTGACATCGCCATTTACAAATTTATCAGTTGGCAAATCAATATACCTGTCGCTTACTTTTTTTGCACGATACATAAATCTGTATTCAAAATTAAGATTAAAGAATACTTCATACTGCATTATATTATCATTCTGCCAAGTATAAGCTATTGCCGCATCTTTTGAGCCTTCGTTTGACTTATAAGTTTTAATGGTCGCTTTTAAAGAATTATTAACAATATTTCCACTGTGGGCTTGATTTTGGTATATTGTAAGCGGGTTAAAAGAACCATGCATATATTTAGCCCAAGATTGAAGATTATAGTTTTGATGACCTTGTGTTTGGACTTTCATTATAGAGCTGACTTGTGCTTCATCAGCTGTGCCGTCAACTTTTACAGTAAATGCACCTTTATAGTAAGTTACAGAACTATTTTCTCCACCACCGCCACCATAGCAGGCAGACCAGTCATACCAAGCTGTTTTATCAGGACATTCTTTATGGTATTTTGTCCCAATACTGCTTGACTGTGGCATTTCACTTTTAGAAGTAGAATATATCGCAGGATACCTTTCTAACATTGCAGTATTAAAGGAATTGCCATAAAACCATGTCATTTCATAATAACCTTCTGCACTATGCGGGTCTTTTGCCATATCAACAGGTGTCATATACATTGTCCTGTCAAGTATTTCTTTTACTTCATCATTTACTTTTGTTAAATGAATAACTGCTTTAAAACTATCCTGAGTATATGTATATTCTATTGTATTTGCACTTGTTACTTTAATATTTTGTGCTGATAACATTTCCTTAGTTTGATTATAATATTTATCATCTGTATCAAGCATGATTTCTCTATTTTCATAAATATAACGCCAGTTATTAAAAGTATAAGAAATAAATGGATTTGCTGGAGTATACTGCAACCTGCCCTGCACTAAATATTTATCTTCTAATAAATTAATTGCAAATTCACCCTGCAGGTTATCTTTTTGTGGAGTAAATATTTCAGTTTTATCTGCCAGAGTATATTCTACTCTATCAATAGCATAGTATCCTTTTACATTCATAACTTTTCCTACATTTAATGAAACTTCATTAGTAACCCCATTAGCTGTTTGAAAAGTTATAATAACAGAGCCTTCCCTTAATGGCTCAACTTTATATTCACTTCCTATTTTCTCAATCTTAACTATACTATTATCATCTGCACTTACTGTTAGTTCATTATCAATATTAGCATCAGCAGGTATAATCTCTGGAATAAAAGTATGGTGTGTATGACCAATATATAGAGTAGATGGTGCTTGATTTACATTTATTTCTGTAACATATACTTTTTCTTCTTTTTCTCTTACTGCAATTATTACATCCTTTTTAATTTCAGGATATTTCGCAGAATATACTGTTACAATACCAGTGCCCTCTTTTAATGGTGTTACAATCCCATTTTCATCTACAGATACACAGCCACTTTCATCAGCCTTGTATAATAGTGTAACATTATCTGCATAAGTTGGCACAGCTTTACCATTAAGTTCTATCTTTCTGTCTGATTCAAGAGAAATATCAAGTTTAGATGGTATATTAACAATAGCTTTCACTGGCTCTGATGGTTGATATACCCCCACATTTAATATTACTGATTCTTCAAAACTGCCTTTATCTGAAACAGCAGCAATCTCAACAGTGCCTTTGTGTCTTGGAATAACTACACCTGTTGCACTATTAACAGTTGCAACAGAAGGATTTTTAGAATAATAAGTAATATCTCTATATGTTGCATTTTCAGGAAGTGCTGCTGCATTTACAGTAACAGGATGTCCTATATATATTTGATTATCAATATTATCAAATACTATCTCATTAACTCTTACTGTGCTGTCTGTAATATGAACTTTTGTTGTGCTTGTTACTTCTCTATCTGATACTGATGTTACAGTAATTTCCGCAGCTCCTTCTTTTAAGGGAGTAATAACACCTGTTGGTGAAACTTTAACTGTCTGCTCATCACTTGTTGAATATACTACTGCTTTGTTGCTGGCATTAACAGGATATATAACAGGGGCAAGCATTTTATAAGTATCTGTCCGCCTGTCCATTCTATGCTCATCTTCTACTTCAATTTTAGTAACCTGAACGGGATGAGTATCAACATGACTTTGACCTGTAACTAAATCGTATTCTTTTTTAATAGTAAGATAAAGAATATCACCATCTTTAACAATATGATTTTCAACTAACTTACTATGTTCTTCTGCTTTTAAACGAATAATAACTGTTTTACTGTCTTTAATTTTACCATCTAAATAGCTGAAAACAGCTTTTGCAGTTTCATCATAAGACATACCTGCTACATCTTCAATACTTAAATCAATAGGAATATCCAAGCCGTTAAACAGCAGAGATGCAGATAACTGATTATTGATAGATTTTTTATCTGCATTAATGGAAAAACTGCCACCCACATTAGTATCAGGGCTTTTGTTTATACCATACTGACTAATTGAATATGAACCAAAAAAAGATAAAGGATTATTTACAATATCTAAATCCGTTCTAATATTTTCCCTAACATAAAAATCCACTTTCTGCCAAATATCTTCTCTGGATGCAGATTGAATAGTTATGGAAAATGTGCCTAAATCTTTAATGGTAACAATACCATCATCTGATACTTCAGCTAATTCAGGGTCGCTGGAAGTATAAAGCAGAGCTTTATTCTTTGCACTGCTTGGTTGAGCGGATGCACCTATATTGTAATGCAAAGGTGTCCCCCCCCCATTCTCTTTTGCAAGTTCAATGTAGTTACCTGCAATTTTAATACCGGTAACTTCTGCTGCATTTTTTTCAGACTCTTCATAAATATGCCTGATGCCGCCAGAACTTTTGTTTTCACTACTACTTGAGCATGAAAAAATAAAAGAGGAAACAAAAAGTAATAAAAAAATAAAAACAATACCTCTTTTCATAGTAAAAACTCCTTTTAAATTTTAAAACATCATAACTGATTTTATAAGATAATAGCTATCTTATTAGTTGTCAACACAATTTCCCCCCCCTAATACTTAAAAACATAGTAAATTACTTTATATTTTTACTATAAATATCTGTAACAATAAAAATATTTCAAAACTAGACATTTATAATGATTATGTTAATATTATATTTATACAGATTATCTAACCTTATTTTTATTGAGATAAAATTGATAACATAAAATAATCGGCTGAAAATATAAAAATATTTAAAATATAAGCTTAAAAAAATATTATAAATTAAACTATTATGTAATGGATTAAAATAGAAGATTTATTATTAATATTTGAGAAAAATATATACTGTCAAAATAATCTGCCTGTTTTATATCCTATAAGTTTTGGAAGAGCCTGTAATATGTATAATATTTTTTTGTGAAAAGAAAGAGAGTGTAAAAGCTCTTTCCCTTTATTTTCTGCTCTGCCAAAAGTATCAATAAGCCATTTATTTTCTTTATGCATTCTGCCTATTGCTTTGCCCCTTGCATACTCACTTTTTATAGAATATGGGTGGCTGTGAAATACTTCAGCTTCTGCATTATAATAAACTAACTTACCAGATAGTATGATTTGTGCAGCTGCAAGCATATCTTCTGCAAAATCAGTTTTTGGAAAACCGCCAGCAGCAAGCAAATCTGATATTTTATATGCAGCAAAGCTGTCTGAACAAAATGCCGTAGAAATGCCATATTTTTCAATATCATTTTTTGATTTTATAATAGAATATGGCGGATAATTAAAACTTCTGCTGATTTTTTCTATAAATGATGATGTTTCATCTGTTAACTGCCTGCCGTAAGCAGCAGCAGTATTTTCCTGATTAAACGATGAAAGCAGTGTTTTTAATGTATTCGTATCTTTTAAACGAATATCCTGTGTCATAAATACTGCATAATCATAATTTTTATTATTATCTATCCCCAGCTGCCTTGTTAAGCCATGATTAAAGCTGCTCTTTTCTATTATAGTAATTTCACAGCCGTATTTTCTGCATATTTCCACAGTGCAGTCAGTAGATGATGAATCTATAATACATATTTTTTCAGGATAAATGCTCTGCTCTTTAATTGATTTTAAAAGCATTTCTATACCTGCCTTTTCAGCATTATATGTGGGGATAATTATTACAAATGACATTATCTATATACCTTGCCAAATAAATCAACTAACCCTGCAATAAAATATAAAGAAAAAATAAAAATAAATTTTTTTGAGCTTATATCTATATAACGCAATAATTCCATAAATACCGCAGCGATGGATAAAATATACATAGTATATGGTATAAGCCATATTCTCTCTCCAGAAGCATATATTGTTGGTGAAAAACTTAATATAAATGCAGACATTAACCCTGCTGATAAAAACAACAGAGTTAAATATTTTATTTCCATACTTTGCCATTTAATTTTAAATATACAGTATATAATAATTAAAATCATCAAAGTGCCTGTTATCACAGATATAAATGGCTCATTATAATTATTTAAAATTATACTTTTAGAAAAAGCATTTACATTATAAAATAAACGAAAAAATACCCATTTAGATTGAATTATAATATAATGCAGTAAAGAATACAATAATGGCAGTAAGCTGATAATATTCAATATTATATTATTATACTGTTTTTTTAATATAATAAATAATAATGCAGATAATAAAATAGTATTCATATAATTATATAATAAAAAGCCATATATCACAGTGTAAGCATAGCCATATACTGCCTTTTTGATTAATGATATATCATTAAACATAGGATACCATGTTTTAACTTCTGCTGCATATCTTAAAGGAACAGATGGAGCCAAAAAAACAATTAATGTAGAAGCAGTAATAAATAAGTATAATATTAATATATATTTATCAAAATATTTTTCTTTTAATATATAATATAATATTACAATACTATACATTGTAATACATATTAAAGCAGTCTGCTCTGTATTACATGCAAAAAGGACAACAGGAATTAAAACTACACACTGAAATAATTTGATTTTTTCTTTATTAAGCATAGAATTTAATAAATAATAAAAAGATATTGCAAGAGCAGAATCAGGCCATAAATAATTAAACGAACCTGTAGCCCATGTGATGCTCCATCTCCATATACCTGATGATAAAAGAGCAAATGAAGCAAATATGCCATATAAAACTATTATATATTTTTGAATATCTAAACGATATAATGCTTTTATTATATTTGCAGAATAAACAAATAGTAAAAATAATGCAAATGTATTCAATATTCTCCAAAGCCATACATTTTTATCCATAATATATGCCATTATAAGAGATGTAAAATAACGGCTGTTCCATACTTTATACTGCTCTATCATAAAATTTAATGCACTGCCGTATTTATCTATAAGTATAGTATGAACAATATCATCATTTCCAGGCACCAGCCTGAAATTCTGCCCTGTCATGATTAAAAAACATAACAGAAAAAGAAAACCATAGGCTAAATACTGCCTGCCTGTAAATAAATCAATATACTTTTTAAAAAAGCTATACATATTTGTTCCCCTGAAGCATTGCAAATATATAAAAAATCACTTTTACAGCTGTATTTTACTAAATACAATAAACCTCTGTGATAAATAATTTAAACCTGTAAATATTACCATACCTGTAAACATGGCTGTATTTTCCTGCACACTGACTGAATATCCACTTAATAAATACACAGCAAATGGTTTTGCAAGCGAGTAAGCAATAAACAAACATACAGCAATATTTATTATAAAATAAATAACTTCTTTAAAAGAAAAAGAGCTGCTTTTAAATGTGAAATATTTATTTAAGAAAAAACTTACAATGCTGCCTGTAACATAATTCATAATAGATGATACCCAGTAAGAGAAGTGAAAAATATTATATAATGCAAACATTACACCTGCTCCAACTATGGTATTTATCACACCTACTATTATAAATTTTAAAAATGTTTTATCATAAAATATTTTTAAAAACTGCATTTATTCTTCATCACCGCTGTATTTTTCTACAAAATAAAGTGGTCTGTTTTTTACTTCATCAAAAATTCTTCCCAAATATTCACCAATTACACCAAGTGATAAAAGCTGAATACCACCTAAAAATATTATTACTGATAATAATGTTGGATAGCCACGAACTGGCTCACCAAAAATCAAAGTTTTTAAAACTAAAAATACAATATAAATAAACCCAAAAGCTGCAACAATAATGCCTAAAAATGAGCTTAAACGCAAAGGGAAGTTAGAAAATGATGTAATCCCTTCTATTGCAAGGTTAAAAAGATTAAAATAATTCCATTTGCTCTGCCCTGCAACCCGCGAATCTCTATCATATAAAAATTCTTTCTTTTTAAAGCCAATTAAAGCAAAAAAACCTTTTGTATATCTTCTCTGCTCTTTATACTTCTTTAATGCTTCCACTGCCCTGCGACTTAAAAGCCTGAAATCACCAGTATCTTTTAAAATATCCACTCTTGTAGATTTTTGCAGAAGTTTATAAAAAAGTTTTGCCGTAGTTTTTTTTAACCATGTCTCACCTTTTCTTGATTTTCTTCTGCCATATATATCATCATAACCTGCTTCATAATAAGAAATCATATCTGGTATTAATTCTGGCGGGTCTTGTAAATCAGCATCTAAAATAACCACCACATCGCCTTTTACATAATCAAAACCTGCTGCCATTGCTATTTCTTTCCCATAATTTCTTGCAAGATTTACATACTGAATATGGTTGTCTTTATCGTGCAGTTCCTGCAATATTTCTAATGTTTTATCTTTTGAGCCATCATTTATTATAAGTATTTCATAATCATAATTTTCAAGCTTTGATAAAACAGCAGTTACTCTTTTATAAAGCTCATGCAAACATTCTTCTTCATTATAAGCAGGAATTAATGCAGAAATTAACTTGTTTTTCATAAAACACCTATTTTATTAATTTTGATTTTTTTAAGACAGTAAAATACATTTACAAATACAGCACTTATTTTATAATTGTTTGTATTATAAAAATTAATCACTTTAATTTATCAAATAATTCTTGCTACTGCCATAGCTGCTGATACTGCACTTCCCGGTTTTGCAAGCAAAGCACCATTTGAAAGCATATATCTTGTAGAATTTTTATTTTTGCTAAGCAGTATTACTGGTTTTTTGGTTATGTTTGATATAATTGATGTAAGCCTTATATCATTATCGTATGCAGCAATTACAACTTTTGCTTTTGAAATATAATTTTTTACAACCTGCATAGAAACTGTTTCATATTCTGATATACTGCATATTTCAACAGGTATACCTAAAATATTAAACATTGCTTCCAGCTCTTTTATTATTTTATCATCAACAGATAGAGAAGTAATAACCGCAACTGGTTTATCATATTTTATTTCCCTCTCTTTTTCTATATATGTAATTATACCGGCATCATATAAAAAAATACATTTATTAAACTTTGGAGCAAGCTCTCTCATTATATTTTCATCAACATTAGTTAATATGAAATTATGATATTTTTTATGCAGCTGCTGAATAAGCATTTCTATATAATGAGCATCTTTGCCGCTGCATTCTGTCATCTCATCAAAAGGACAGCCAACTTTCTGCCATACGGTTAAATTATCATTATCATCTACTGAATAAAAATTCTGCTCTATTTCACTGACAGCACTTTCTATTGAGATAGTGCCAAGCCTTAATTTTACTAATAAATCTTCTAATTCACCTTTATCTAACATACTAATTCTCCATATCATTAATTTACTTTGTTTAAAGCTGCAATATATATTTCCATAGAGCCCTGCCTTGTTGCATCAGGCTTGATTATTCGGACATCTTTAAAATCTTTTTTAAGCCTTTCTACTAAGCCTTTTCTGCCTTCACCTTCAAAAAGTTTAAATAAAAATGAGCCGCCTTTTTTTAATGTTTTTATTGTAAAATCATATACTTTTTCTACTAATTCTAAAGAGTTAGTATGGTCTGCATCTCTAATTCCTATTGTATGTGGTGCAATATCAGAAATTACAGCATCATATAACGGACATACATTAAGCACCTGATTTAATATTTCATCAGTTGTAAAATCACCTGCAATACTTATAAAATTCTTGTTATTTATACCAGTAATCGGGTTTAAATCAACACCAACAACAAAACCTTTATCACTCACTATTTCCAAAGCTACCTGACTCCAGCCGCCAGGAGCTGCACCACAGTCCAGAACTTTATACCCATTTTTAATAATCTTATATTTAGTATTCAACTCTTTTAATTTATAAGCTGCACGAGATTTATAACCTTCCTGCTTTGCTTTCTTATAATAACTGTCTTTTCTGTTATATACTGCCATTAAATTATCCTGCTTTTATTAATTTATTAGTAAAACTTATTTTACAATACAAAAATTATATTTTATCATATCTTTACAGCATACTTTTTCTTAAATATATAACATTTTAAGCAATTAAAACACAAGTATATATTACAAGATGTTTATTCTAAATAAAGCAAAAAATCTTATCCGCATACATTTATAGATACTTCGCCTTTAAGGCTCAGTATGACATAAATGCAGTATATTTATATCTGCAAAGCATTCAACATATCTAATGTTTATAACCTGTTATTTTTAACTTATACCTTTCAAAAATTCCACTGTTATTTTGCTGTATTTCTATATGCACTCCATACTGATTTTCCATATTATCAATAGATTCTCTTTCATGCTCTAATATTAAGTTTGCCACATCAACATTAGCTTCTATTAATATATTTGCACCTTTATGATGAGCTGCCAGCTGAGTAAGCTGACGCATTATTTCATAGCATACTGTGATTTTTGATTTAATCACTCCCCTGCCTTCGCAGTATGGGCAAGGCTCACTGATTATTCTTGTTACACTGTCCCTCACTCTTTTTCTTGTAATTTCCACAAGTCCTAATGGTGATATATTAACAACTGATGTTTTTGCTCTGTCTTCTTTTAAATACTGCTCCAAAGTGGTAAGAACTTTTTCCCTGTCTTCAAGTCTTTCCATATCTATAAAATCTACAATAATAATGCCACCAATATTTCTCATTTTCAGCTGGTGTGCTATTTCTTTTGATGCTTCTAAATTTGTTTTTAAAATAGTATCATCAAAATTATGACGACCTACATATTTACCAGTATTTACATCTATCACTGTTAATGCTTCCGCCTGGTCTATAACAATAGAGCCGCCTGAGCGAAGCCATACCTTTTTATCAAGAAGCCTGTTAACTTCTATTTCCACATTATACAAATCAAAAAGCGGCTCATCTCCTTGATAATACTCTATTTTTAAATCAAGATTAGATAAATGGTTAATAAAAAACTCCTGCATTTTTTCATAATCCGCTTTATTATCTATTAATATTCTACTGGTATCAGCGGTTACCACATCACGAAGAATTTTATATATTAAATTGTGGTCTTCATATAAAAGAAATGGTGCAGTAGATGAGTGAGTAACTGCTTCTACTCCCGCCCATACACCTTTTATATATTCTAAATCTGCCGCTAATTCTTCTAAACTTAAACCATCACTTACTGTTCTTGCAATAAGCCCCATACCTTCTGGACGGAGTTTAATCAATATATCTTTTAACCGTTCTCTTTCTGTTTCATTTTCTATTTTTCTTGATACACCAATATGCTCATAACCGGGCATTAAAACAAGGTATCTGCCTGGAATTGTAAGATGAGTAGTTAGCCTTGCACCTTTTGCAGCGATTGCATCTTTTGCTACCTGCACAATTATTTCCTGCCCTTCTGTTAATATTTCTGCAATAGGTGCATAGTGCTGCTCTGAATGTATTTCTTCATTTACTCTTGTTTCATTGTTTTCTTTATCATAGTTTTCACTTTCTTCGCTGTCATCATCTTGAATATTTTCTTCATAGCTTATATCATCACTGCTGCCTGTATAAATATCTGCAATATGCAAAAAAGCAGCCCGCTGCAGACCAATTTCTACAAAGGCAGACTGCATTCCGGGCAGCACTTTTACTACCTTGCCTTTATATATATTACCTGCTGCACTTTTTTTATTTGCTCTTTCTATAAAAATTTCTGATACATTACCGCCTGTTAATACAGCAGCACGCACTTCCCGTATTCCCGAATTTATGAGTATTTCTTTAGACATATAATCTCCTGTTAAAAATACATCACTGCTACTTATTGTTTAATAAAGTATATATAAGTAATTATTTATCTAATAAACTTAATATTTTGCTTTTTACCTGCTCTATTTTTATAAGTTCTTCTATAAAATAATTAAAATTATCTTCTGCATCTTCTAAGCGTGATTTAATTATACTATCATAATCTATATGAAGTATATCACAAAATGCCCTGCCTGTTAAAATTTCTTCTTTTTTAAAAGTATTTTTTAAACCAGTCTTTATTGCATTAATATCATTTTGGTTAAAAAAACAAATATATATTTCTGTTCTAAAAGGAATTTTACTCCCAAACTCTTTTGAAAATGTTATTAAATGTTCTTTTTCTCCTGCTGCTTTTTTTGTATCAAAAGTATCTCCGTCTTTTAATTCAACAATCTTACAAATTCTGTGTTTTTTATCTCGTCACGATATAATTATCTTCTCCAAAAACTAAATCACAGCCAATAAAAGTCCTATTCAAATCTATACAACACTCTAATACTGAATATCCTCCGCTTGCAGGGTCGCATACAATGTCACCTTCACAGGTTGTCGCCTCAATTAATTTTTTTTGCAGGTTTATTGGCTTAGAATGTGGGTGTCTTTTCTCTACCTTTTCAGACCAAATATCAGGTATATTATGAATAGTCCATGTAGACTTTGCCTTTTTAGGCTCTTTTTGAATCACTACTAAATATTCTGCCTGCCTTCTTGTTCTATATCCCATACCCATTTTCTCTTTATTCCATGTAATCATATCTACAAGTGAAAGTGTGGAAATATTACCAAACCAAGAAGAAACCCCTTCTACTAGATGGAATTTGTCTACCCATAAAAATAAATAACCGCTGGGCATAAGCACTTTTTCTATTTTAGATATAAATTCATAAATTAGAACTTCACTCATTTGTGGAAGACTGCTTCTAGCTCTGCCACGGCTTACACCCTCATTACCATAAGAAAGTTTATTTAAAATCCCCCTATACTGCGGGTCAAAAAAAAATACTTTCACACTGTTTTCTTTTAAATTATCAAGTAAATCTATTCCATTATATTTATTTTTTTGATTAATTTTTATATTATTTTCACTTTTCCATATACTATTCATTATATTAAATTTCCTGATATTATCAAATTTTTATTCAAAATTTCTAAAGCTGCTTTTCTTTTTCCTTCCTACTCTGGCAGGAAAAGGCATCTCTTGTAAAAATCACTCATCCATGAAATTTTGAAATCACGCAGGCACGGAATAAATCCGTATGCCTGCTTACTAAAGCAGGCTTATCCTAAGCCTGTCTCTTTATAAATTTACTCTGTTCTCCAAAGCTCTTAAAATCATTAAATTTTTATTCAAAATTTCTAAAGATGCTTTTCTTTTTCCTTCCTACTCGGGCGGGAAAAGGCATCTCTCGTAAAAATCACTCGTCCATGAAATTTTGAAATCACGCAGGCACGGAATAAATCCGTATGCCTGCTTACTAAAGCAGGCTTATCCTAAGCCTGTCTCTTTATAAGTTTACTCTATTCTCCAAGGCTCTTAAAACAGTGATTTCATCAGCATATTCTAAATGAGAACCAATAGGAATACCGCTTGCAAGTTTTGTAACTTTCAGGTTAGATACATTTTGAAGTATTTTTCCTATGTATGATGCAGTTGTTTCACCATCTGCATCTGGATTTGTGGCTATAATAACTTCTTTTATATAAAGTTTTTCTACTCTTTCTATTAATTTATTAAAACTTAAATCTGATGGACCTATACCATCAAGGGGTGATATTTTACCGCCTAATACATGATAAAGCCCGTTAAATCTGCCAGTATTTTCAATAAAGAAAACATCTTTTGCTTCTTCAACTATACATATTATTTCTTTATTTCTGTGGCTGTCACTGCATACTTTACATACATCACCTTCTGCAATAGAACCACACTCTTTGCAAAATTTAATATTATCTTTCAGCTTTTTAATTGCATCAGAAAGTTTATATGCCTGTTCAGGCTTGATTTTTAATATATGCAGTGCAAGGCGGACAGCCGTTTTCCTGCCAACTCCCGGAAGTCTTGAAAGCTCATGAACACAGTCATCAAAAACTTGGATATTCTGCATTAAAATATTATCCCTTTATTAAAACATTCCCGGAATATTTAAACCGCCAGTAATGCCTTGAAGTTTATCCTGCATAAGCAGCTGTGCTTTTTTCATACCTTCATTAACCGCTGCTACAATTAAATCCTGCAGCATTTCCACATCATCTGGATTTACAACATCTTTTTCTATCACTACTTCTAAAAGTTCCTGTTTGCCATTTACTTTAACAGAGACCATACCACCGCCAGCACTTGCTTCTACAACTTGAGCAGCTGCTTCTGCTTGAGCTTCTTCCATTTTCTTCTGCATTTTTTGTGCCTGACGCATAATCTGCTGCATATTCATAATATTCACCTCATATTATTTATATTAATTCTTTTCTATATTAATTATCTGGCAGCCTAACTCTTTTTCTGCCTTTTTTAAAAATAGATTATCTTTTACTTCTTCTTTCATTTTCTGCATGGCAAAACTTTCTATTTTATTTGACTGCACTCTTTTTAAAGGTGTTTCCACACTTGCTTGCATACTGTTACTGTCTTTTAAATCAGAGCTTTTTTTTTACTGTTTTCTATGCTGCTGTCAAGCTCAATATCTATTTTAGTATGTTTTTCACTTACCATAAAAACAATATTTTCAAATATATCTTTTGAGTTGCCAGACTTTAACTGATTATACTGAAACTTACGCTCTAGTGGAAAACTGATAGATAAATGTTCAGCTGTATCTTCTATAAGCCTTGCATGCTGCAGCATAGCATATATCATAGGATTTTTTGATGAAGCTATATTTAATATCCTTGTCCATATACCCTCATTACTACCTTTAAGAACAGGGGCAGGCTCATTATCAGCTGATTTTTCCTGAGATATAGTTTCCTGTTTTACTGGTCTATCTGCATTTTCACTTGCTTTAACTGGTGCAGATACTTCTTTTTTTACAGGTGCAGCAGCATGACTTTCTCCATCTAATAAATTGATAAGAGATGATATATTTGCTGCCTTTATAACTGCAAATTCAAAAACATATCTTGCAAAATCAGAATATTTTAAATCATTTATAAGCTTTGTAAGTATTTGAAACAAGCTGTAAAGCTTAGCTTTTTCCCCATATTCTTTTAGTAATAAATAATATTCCTCTTCTCTGCTTGTAAAATCCCTGCTTGGCAGTTTATTAGATATGCTGTAAATCATCATATTTCTGCAATGCTCAATAAGGCACTCTGTCATATATTTATAATCTATGCCTTTTTCATCTGCCATACTTACTAAATCAGCAAGTTTTTCAGCTTCTTCTTTTAATATTGCACTAAAAATATCATTAGATAAATATGAATCTGTTATGCCTAAAAGATATGCTGTATCTTCTAATGTTATTTTTCCACCACCATAAGCTATTATCTGGTCCAACAGTGAAAGAGCATCTCTCATACAGCCATCAGAATTGCGGATAATATAATTTAATGCATCTTCTTCATACTCTATATTTTCTTTTACAAGTATATTTTTCAGATTAGAGTTCATTTCTTCATAAGAGATTTTTTTAAACTCATATCTTTGGCATCTGGAAAGTATAGTTACAGGTATTTTATGCTGGTCAGTTGTAGCAAATATAAATATGACATATTCAGGTGGTTCCTCTAATGTTTTTAAAAGAGCATTAAAAGCCTGCTCAGTCAACATATGCACTTCATCTACTATTATCACTTTATATTTGCTTTTTACAGGCACAAATTTTACGGCTTCCCTTAAAGAGCGGATTTCTTCCACCCCTCTGTTTGATGCACCATCTATTTCTATCACATCAAGAGATGTGCCGCCTGTAATTTCAAGACAGTTATCACATTCGCCACAGGGAGCTGCATTTACTGGATTTTGACAGTTTAATGCTTTTGCAAAAATACGGGCTGTAGATGTTTTGCCCACACCTCTTGGACCTGTAAAAAGATATGCATGTGTAACTCTGCCCATATTAATAGCATTCTGCAGAGTAGAAGTGATAAAATCCTGAGATAATACTTCTGAAAATGTTTGTGGTCTATACTTACGGGCAAGTGCTAAATATGACATAAAACCTCTTTAAACTTTTATTTAAAAATTCTTCCATGAATTTTTAAAACCACGCTGCTGCGGAAATAAATTCCTTGCTGCTTACGCTATGCGACGGCTCATCCTGAGCCTTTAAACTTTTATTTAAAAATTCTTCCATGAATTTTTAAAACCACGCTGCTGCGGAAATAAATTCGGCTGTTGCTTTCAGCCTGTGCGATTTCTTATTCTTCACTACTCGCTCAGGAAATCGGCAGTCCTCACAAAAACCGTTCGCGCTATGCGACGGCTCATCCTGAGCCTTTAAACTTTTATTTAAAAATTCTTCCATGAATTTTTAAAACCACACTGCTGCGGAAATAAATTCGGCTGTTGCTTTCAGCCTGTGCGATGGCTCATTCTTAAATTTTTAATATAACTCTGCCGATAAACTAAAACAATATAAATAAATCGTCAAGCAAATATTATTATTTGCTTATCATTCTTTGTGCTGGATATGCAAAATTTACACCTTCTTTCCCAAAAATATCAAGTATTGCAAAATTAACTGCCTGCACACCTTTTGTATATTCTACATAGTCATTTGATAATACATAATATACAAGTTCAAAATCAATACTTGATGTATTAAAGGAAGATAAATGCACCCGTGCAAATTCTACATTGTCAACTGATTTGACTGCCTGCTCTAAAAGTTCTGGCATTTTATGCACAAGCTCAATATTTGTTTCGTATTCTACTCCGATAATAGATACATTTCTTCGTTTTAAAGCCATTTCAAAGTTTTGTATAACACTTTTTGTAAGGTCAGTATTAGAAACAGATAACATCTCCCCATTAGAGCCCCTTATCCTTGTGCTTTTAATACCAATATATTCCACCCTGCCAGAAAATGAATTAAACTGAATTAAATCGCCCTTTACAAAAGGTTTATCAAAAATAATAACGATATAGTTAAATAAATCACCCAGTATATTTTGAGCGGCAAGGGCAACTGCTATACCACCAATACCAAGACCAGTAACAAATGTTGATACATTATAACCTAAATTTGAGAATATAAAAAGCAGGGCTGCAATCCAAATAAGAGTTTTTAATAATGTAAGAATACCTGCTGGTATTTTATTTACACCTGTTTTTGCAAGGCTTTCTGTATTTATGTTTTTTAATATATCTGTTATTGCAAGCACAACTATTATAGATATATATACCATTACAGCATTATGTATAATCTGTGTTACCTTTTCAGGTATCGTCAAATATGTAAGAGCAGCATAAACAGCTACAGCATAGGAAATATATATAAGACGCTTGCGAAATATTTCTATAACTGATGCAAAAAAAACATTAGATATGCTTTGCTCTATTGGAATTTTTTTAATGACAAATTTAATAAATAATGTGATTGCAAAAACTATAGATATAAAAATCAATACTGCAACAATATAGTTAAAAAGAGTATTATTGAAATAAATATGGCTTTGCAAATAAGATACAATATCGCTTATAAACTTCATAAAACACCTCTACAAATCATTATTATTTGTTTAAATATACATAAATTTTATTTGATTGTCTATAATGAATAGCTTAAAAATCAATAAAAAAACTGAACTTGATAACATTACAAGCCCAGTTTAATTTAAATTTATAAGCAGTCGCTCATGGTGTAATATGTTTCTAAAAACCGCCTGAATGCAGTTCGCGGCACTCTGTAAACTGACCTGCCTTCATGACTGAAATTTAATGCTTCAAGCTTACCATTTTCAATATATCTGCGGACTGTTCTATCGCTTAAATCAATTTTTCTTGCAATATAGTCTACGGTAAGCATTTGCTTAAACTGTGGAATAGTATTCATTATTTCATCCACAAAACTCTCATACATATAATTCCCCCCAAAATGTATTATAATATTATTTTTATATGTATTTTCAGCTCATATACTGCTTATAATATATTTCTTGCAGCAATATAATATTGCTAAAACACACAAAATTTATCTTGATTTTTTCTTTAAAAGTAACTATAATTATATATATTGCTTATTAACAACAAAGTCAAGCATTTTTTTGCTTAAAATTTAATTTATGGGGAAATATATGGGTATCAATGATAATATTGCACAAAATCTTAATAATTTTATGAAAGAAAAAAATATAAGTGCCAATACCATTGCAAAGGTAGGCTGTGTTAATACAAGCACAATAACACGGTTTATATTGAGAGAAATCAAAAGCCTTAATATTGAAACTATTCAAAAAATTGCAGCATATTATAATGAGCCTATGGATAGATTTATACAGGAATTAAAAAAGACTTCATGCAACAGTGCAGAAATTATTACAGGAAGCGATATTGCATATATCAGCTTTTATAGAGATATTGGGGTTTCTGCAGGTCACGGGCTTGAATGGGACAGTGACGGTCAGATATTGTCTTTCCCTATTCCTTTATCTTTTCTACATTCCAAAGGTATTGCTCCGGAAAATGCTTTAATTGTTAAAGTAAATGGAGACAGTATGGCACCTACTTTGAACGATAATGATTTAGTTGTAATAGACAAAAATTTTTCTATTTCTTTAAATGGTGTATATGTAATAAAAGATAATATTAATGGACTTAGAGTAAAAAGACTTGATAAAGATAAAGACGGCAATTTAAAAGTTATTTCTGATAATAAAAATTATGAAACACAAATATATTCTGCTGCAGAAATGCAGGATGAAACAATTACTATATTAGGAAAAGTTACAGCTAAAATTGCAGGGGTATAAATATTTGATACTCAAATTAATTTCGTAATATTTATTACTAAAAATAAATATATAATGAATTTGAAAATAAAAGATATATTATGATTTTTCACTACGCTCAGAATAGACATTGTATTGCTGTAACTATGAATAAATAAAAATATTACAATTATGTCATTTTGAGCCTGATTTTTAAAGGCGAAAAATTTAAATGATTGATATGACAGTAATGTATAATATATTTAAACTATCTATTGTTTTTAGATACTTCGCTTAAACATCAAGCTCAGCATTGACATTCTTTTTTTAGATACTTCACCTTTTAGGCTCAGTAATACCGCATTTACTTTAAATTATCTTGCTGTATTCATAATAAATATTAAAGATTTCTTTTGTTACTTATTAACACACTTTCAAACATTACATGCTATTAAAACTTTATATAACCATATATTATTGCTTTTTTGCAACAGTATATTATTATTTCAATTCTTCTATATTAATTTTTCTTTAATTTCTGCAATTCTTGCATTAATTTTATCATGTTCTGCAAGTTTTGCATAATTTAGTGCATGTTCTGCCATCTCATAAGACTGTCTGTAAAGTCCTAAGTTATATAAACATTCTGACCTGACTAAATATGCATCTTTAAGAAGATGTTTTCTATCTGTAGATTTTAAGCGAGACACAGCTTCTTCACTTCTTGCAGCACATTCTTCATACTCTTCTGATTTAAAAAGAGAAAGTGCCATATCATATAAAAATTCTGCAGCCTGATTCTGCTCTGAAAGATTAACTGCCAGATTATAACCTGTTTCTGCAGCAGGATATAATTCTTCATATCTTCCACCATTTCTGTAATAAAGTGCAGAAAGACTGTATAAAAGAAGTGATGTTTCATCATCTAAAAAATCTAATGATGCAAGCTCTAAGGCTTTATCTCCCTGATATTTAAAACTGCCTTTTTCAGGCATATAGTCTATTATTTTTTTATATATTATATCAGTATTATCTACTGCACCATTTTCTACTGCTGCAAAAAAAGCCTGCTCAAAATATTCCCGTGCTGCATCAGAGCGGTGTAGAGCTTCTGATGTAAGCCCCATTCCATTTAATGCTGGCACTAAAATATCTGCATACTTTTTTGCACGAGATGTATCATGAGCCCTTGTAAAATAATACATTGCCTTTGCATAGTCTTTATTAACTCTATAATATTCTCCATATATTATATCACATGAAGACAATATTTTATACAGTTTTAAATTACCTGCATATTTTAGTGCTTCATCACAGCTTTCTTTTGAACCTGAATAGTTTTCATTAATACGCCTGCTTTCAGCCATTCCATAATATAATACTGCCTTGTCTTTATCCGTTAAATCTGCATAAAGCAGTGCCTTTGCATAATATTCTTCTGCCTGTTTTACATTACCCGCCATTCTTTCTGCTTCTGCAATATAAGCAATAAGTGTAGGAATATCATATAAATCATTTACTTTTTCAGCCAGTGCAAGACTGACAGCAAACCAAGCTGCTGCCTGCTGATATTCATTCATACCTCTGTAACAAAGACCTGTATATAAGGAAGTGCGAAATCTGCTTGATATATCTTTTGGAGTATTTTTCTTTGCCATATAATATGCTTCTTCAAACATAGGGGCAGCCTCAGCAAAGTTATTAACAGAGTATAGCTCAAAAGCATCTCTAACAGTGCTTTCTAAATCAGCTCCAAAAATTTGTAATGGGATTAATAATATAAATAAAATTAATATATGTTTTTTCATGCTGCCTAGTTATTACTGTTTTTAATATCAGAAGATACAGGTTTAGAAAAATCTATATTCTCTTTATTACCTGTAATATTATCCTGTGTATTGTCATATATGCTTATATTATCAAGAGAGTTATTATCACCTGCAATATCTAAATCATAAGCATTTATCTTCTCTTTGTTTACTTGAACAGGCGTATTATCATACATTGAAGGCATACTGAATTCAGCCGATGGATATAATCCTTTTAAGTATGTAAATTCAATATTATCTATTGCTTCACCTAGTATAAATTTAGCTTCTACTGTGCCGTCCCCCGGATAGCACATTTTAACAGTTGATATTTTATAAGCATCATTCCATGCACTGCCTATTTTATAAACATCACATTCTGGGTTATCTATATTAATAGGTGCACCCATAGAAATAAGATATGCTTTCACTGTTGCTCTATCGCCTACTTTTGAATTAACTAATAGATTTATATGTTTTTGAGCATTTAATTTATCAATAAACTGTTCTGCTTCATAAAACCCCATATCTGCTGCCATTTGAATTTTAGCAGAGCCTTTTGTTTCATCTTTTACAGTGCCTCTGCCAGTATATTCAAGCATACCAGTATAGTATACTGCTTCAGGTAAATCATAAGAAGCTGCATCTTTAAATAAAGCATAAGCATTAGCATTATCTTTTGGAACTCCATTGCCAAAAAGCAGTGCTTTCGCATATTCAGTTTTAGCAAAATTATTACCCTCTGCAATAGCTTCTTTAAGCATTGCTACTGCTTCTTTCATACCAATTCCTGCACCATTATCTATAATAGATTTTGCAGCACGGTATTTCATCATAGAATCTCCAAGGGCAGCAGCCTGCTTAACCCAGAAAATACCCTGTTCAGTATTGCCTTTTGATAAAAATAATGTGCCTAAAAGATAGCATGCTTCAGGATTTTTTGTATTAGCATAGCCGACTAAAAGCTCAGCAGCTTCATTTGTTTTGCCAAGAGATATAAGCTGATTAAATTCTTCTCTCCATGGAGCACTGTGAATTGCTGCCATAGTGCCTCGTCTTGCTGGTCTGTCGTCTATGCGGGAAGTAATAACAGGTTTTTCATCGCTGATATATTCATTCATTGTAAAAAAACCCTGAGCTTTAATATACATTTCTGGAGTAGTGCCATATTTATTAGGAAGTTTTGGGTCTGCACCTGCTTTTATAAGCAGAGATGCAATATATCTGTGGGAATTAGTAACAGCAGACATCAGTGGAGTATAACCAAACTTATTTACTGCATTTACTGATGCCTTATATGCAATAAGCATTCTTACTACTTCCTGATAACCGCCGTCTGCTGCAAGAATAAGGGAAGTGTTTCCAAGCCTGTCTCTTGCATCAACATCAGCACCATTATATAGTGCGTCACGCACTGCATCTGCATCTCCAACAGATGCTGATTCTAAAAGCTGTGTATTTAAATAAGGTTCAACTGCATAAACTGTGCAGGTAAATAACATTAATATTATAGTAACAAGTAAGATTATTTTTTTATTCATAATCGCTCCGACAAGTATGCTTAAAAAATTATTTTAACCATAATTTTTTTAAACTTTCAAGCAGTTAATAACATATACTGCATAAATTATATAAAAATACAATAATTATGCAGACTTTTTATAATCATTTCTATTTTTTATATGTAAAAATAATTAGTATTAAACAAACACAATAAAAAACTTAGTCAGGTATCATGCTGCTACCTGAGAACTGCCCCATGTTCTTTTTCAAGGGCTTTTAAGATATTATCTATTATCGGATTAATATCATCATCTCTTAATGTTTTTTCAATATCAGTAAAAGTTATGCGGATGGCTATACTTTTATATCCAAAATTTATAGGTTTGCCTTCAAATACATCAAACACAACTGTATCTGTAATTATAGGGCTTATTGATTTTACTGTATTTATTAAATCAGCTGCACTCACTCTGCTTTTTACAATTAATGCTAAATCTCTCTGGATAGATGGATATCTTGAAAATTTAGTATAACGCATACTTGATTTTGAAGCTTCATTTTTATTATATGCTTCATCAATTAATAAAGAAAAATCAATTTCTGCCACATAACAGTCATTTTTTATATCAAGTTTTTCTAATATATCAGGGTGTAATGCACCAATAAAGCCTGCATATTTGCCATTTATAAGTACAGAAGCAGATTTTCCGGGATGAAGAAAATGGCAGTCTTCTAATCTTATATATTCTGCTGCCATATCAAACTTGCAAAGCACATTATCAAGAGCACCTTTTAAGTAGTAAAAAGTATCAAGTTTTGGCATATTTATCCATGTATCATCATAATAGCTGCCCATAACACCAAGTGATAAATGCAGCTTTTCCTGAGCCAGATTTGACTTGCCGTTTGATATATATACATTTGAAAGCTCAAAAAGTTTAATGCTTGAATAACCCATATTTTTATTTGTCTGCATATTTTTAATAATAGATGGGAAAATATATGTTCTCATCCATGCCATATCCTGAGAAATAGGGTTCAAAAGTTTTACAAAATGTTCTTCATTAGTATCAAAAATAGATAAATATTCTGCACCTGAAAATGAAAAGTTTAATACTTCATTATAGCCTAAATTTTCTAAAACATTTCTTGCTGTTCTGCTGTATCTGACTTTTGGGCTTTGAATATCTATTTCATTATCCATTTTAGGCATAGTGCAGCTTATTTTATCATAGCCCATAATTCTTGCAACTTCTTCTGCAATATCACATTCTAAAGCAACATCATTTCTGAATGTAGGGATATGAGATATTAATTTATCGCCATCTGTTTCTGTTTTTATAGAAAGGCTGTTTAAAATATTTTTCATATCTTCTATATTATAATTAGAGCCTAAAAGTTTATTTATTCTGCTGCATGATGAAGTAACATTTCTTTCTTCTATTTTTAGATTATTTGAGCCGACTTTTCCTTTTAATACTTTACCGCCGCAGATTTCTGCAATTAAGTTTGCTGCATAGTCTGCTAATTTTTCAGTAGCACCATAATCTATACCACGCTCATATCTGTATGATGAATCTGAAGTCAGACCAAGTTTTTTACTTGTTTTGCGGACAACTGACGGCTCAAAATAAGCACATTCTAATACAACAGTGTCTGTATCACTCATAACTGATGTATATTCGCCACCCATAATACCTGCAATGGCTAATGGTTTGGAAATATCTGCAATTACAAGCATATCTTTATTTAATGTATATTCTTTGCCATCAAGAGCTGTGATTTTTTCATTATCAAAAGCATTTCTAACAATAATGCTTTTATCAATATTTCTTATATCAAAAGCATGCAGCGGCTGTCCCCATTCCATTAATATATAGTTTGTAACATCTACTATATTGTTAATAGGTCTAACACCTGCTGCTCTTAATTTTGCCTGCATCCATAATGGAGATGGTGCAATTTTAACACCTTTTATTATACGGGCAAAATATATTGGACATTTTTCTTTTTCTTCAATATCTACTCTTATTAAATCATAAACATTTTCACTGCTTTCTGCTGTGCTGCATTCAGGCAGTTTTAAAGGTCTTTGAAATACTGCTGCAGCTTCCCTTGCAATACCTATAACAGAAAGCCAGTCTGGTCTGTTTGGAGTAGCATTAAACTCTACAATAGTATCGCCTGTGCCTGCAATACTGTTAATATCTGCCCCAAGTGGTGTATCTTCAGGCAGCACCATAATACCATTATGTTCATCAGTTAAGCCAAGCTCTCTTTCAGAGCAAATCATACCAAAAGAATCTACTCCGCGAAGTTTTGCTTCCTTTATTTTTATATCACCAAGCACAGCACCAATTTTTGCAAACGGCACAATCTGCCCTGCTGCCACATTTGGAGCACCGCATACAACCTGATAATTTTCTTTTCCGTCTGTTACTATACATATCCTTAATTTATCAGCATTTGGATGTTTTTCTAACTTAATTACTTTTGCAGTTACCACATTTGAAAGGGCAGAAATCTCATAAAAGCCTTCAGCTTCTAAACCTGCTAATGTTAACCCATCAGCTATTTCTTTAACGGATTTATCATTTAAATCAATATATTCTTTTAACCAGTTTATACTAACATTCATATTAACACCTAAAATTGTTTTAAAAATTTAAGAGAGTTTTCATAAAACAAGCGTATATCATCAATTCCATATTTCAGCAGTGCAATACGCTCAATACCCATACCAAAAGCAAAGCCGCTGTATACTTCTGGGTCAATACCCACATGTTTAAATACTGCAGGGTTTACCATACCGCAGCCTGCTATTTCTATCCAGCCAGTGCCTTTACACATTCTGCAGCCTTTGCCTCTGCAATGAACACAGCCCATATCAACTTCTGCAGACGGCTCTGTAAATGGGAAAAAACTTGGACGAAGACGAACATCTAAATCATCACCAAATATACGGGAAATAAAAAGCTTTAATGTGCCTTTTAAGTCTGCCATAGTGATACCTTTATCAACTACAAGCCCTTCTATTTGATGAAACATTGGAGAATGTGTCTGGTCGTAATCGCACCTGTAAACTGTGCCCGGAGCAATAATTTTTACAGGTGGTTTCTGGCTTTCCATTACACGCACCTGCACAGGAGAAGTGTGTGTTCTAAGCACAATATTATTTTCGTCTATATAAAAAGTATCCTGCATATCTCTTGCCGGATGACTTTTAGGCAGATTTAATGCTTCAAAGTTATGGAAATCATCTTCTATTTCAGGTCCTTGTGCCACAGAATAACCTGCAGCAGTAAATACATCAACTATTTCATCATATATTTTTTTAACAGGATGTAGTGAGCCTTTATTAAAAGGATAAGGACTTAAAGTAACATCTATATATTTTTGAGATAAAGCCGCATCTTTCAGTGCTTTTTTAATAGTATTTGCTTTTTCAGTAAATTTTGTTTCAAAATTATTTCTTAAATTTTGGATAGCTTCACCCATTTTTGGGCGTTCTTCATTTGAAAGAGTGCCTAATACTTTATTTAAAAGGCTTATCATTCCTTTTTTTCCCATATATTTAATACGGATACTGTTTAACTCATCAAGAGAAGAACTTTTTTCAATTTCTTCCTCAAATTCTGAAGCTTTTTTTAATTCATCATTATTCATATACAACCCTTGTATAAAGATTTATAATATAACAGAACATTTTATATTATAATAAATATTTTTGCAATACTGAAATAAAGAAAAGAAAAATATTGTAAAATCTATATGCTTCTGCTTCAATTTTTACAATTATTTTTAGATTTGACTATATAAAATAGCATCCTAAAAGATTCAGAACATTATGAGTTTATCAGCGGCGAAATAGTTATATATTTTATTGCATATATACTTATTCTCAGTAACAAATATTGCGAAATTATTAAGATATTATTTAAAACTATTTATCATTATAAATAAAGTAAATAATCTAATATAAAGTTAAAATAAGGCTGATTAATAACCAAATAAAAACCTAATCTCAGCAAAATATCTTAAATCACCGTCAAGTGTCAAACTGTATGGACCATCTTTTTTACCATAAAAAAACTCCACAAACCCTGCATAGCTTACACCCGCATCAAAAGCAACACCTACTCCCTGCTGCTTAAAAATATGCTGATAACCAAGGGTTATTTCTGCTTTATAAGCCACAAGACCTTCAGTATTGCCATAAGTTACATTATATTTTCTACTTGTTTCAATATCTCCAATGCCAGCATATACATTAATACCAAACATTAAGCCTTTATATAAATCCTGTCTCATTTCATAAAAAATACCACCTGAACGAGAAGTATAATTTACTAAAAGAGTATTTCCATTAATATAATCGTTTCCGGGCAAAGCTGTTCTTGCACTTCTTATTTCTTCATAATATAAGCCAAAATAAGCATATTCTGTAATAGATGGCTTTAAAACCACAGGGGTATCTAAATAAAGTCGGACATTCCAGTAAGATGATGATAAATGAAAACTACTGCCGCTTTCTAATATACTATTTTCCACCATTAAGCTGCTTTTCACTGAAAAATTATTATTAAGGCTTGAATAACTGCCGTCTATATACATCTCTGATTTCCAGCCAAAAAAAGGAATATAAAAACCAAGTGGAAGTTTTAAGTAATAATAATTATAGTTATCTTCCTGCTCATCAATAGATGCACCATTTTCTGAAAATATAAATTTTGAATCTTTTATGGTTAATTCTGGCGAAAAGACTGTGCCGCTGAATAATTTTAATGACAAAGCACCATAAGGTATAACATATTCTTTTTGAGAAGCATTTGCAGGTTTTATTGAAAACATATTAAAGCCATAAACTCCACCTGACAACATACCCTCTATATATAAAAAGTCCCTGCCCCAGATATTTGTTTTAGACCATCTGTTTTTCATAGAAAGTTCTACATCTTTATAAACATCTTTTCCTGCTGCATCAAGATTTTGATTGATTTTAAATTCTTCTCTTGCTGG
Source organism: Mucispirillum schaedleri ASF457 (assembly GCF_000487995.2). NCBI lineage: Bacteria > Pseudomonadati > Deferribacterota > Deferribacteres > Deferribacterales > Mucispirillaceae > Mucispirillum > Mucispirillum schaedleri. Next base: position 1,888,888 of record NZ_CP097562.1, on the reverse strand, counting down.
AAATCCAAAATCTTTCATAAAAGTATTTTTATCATTAATTAATCTATCAGGAACAAGTTTTGGCTTAATGTTCGTTTTTGATTTTTCAGTATCATTTGTTACATTATCATATACTGCTTCATCAAATGCAGTCATATTATCATCTGCATAAATGTTTACAGCAAGCATTAATAATGTAACAAAAGATAACAATAGACGCATTTTTAATTTAAAACTCTTTCTCTAACAGTGTTTATAAGCTGCCTGACTTCTCCTTCTGCATATAAATCATCAGAATATACACCATCAATAGTTTTAAAAAAACCTTTGCGGACAATAACTTCTGCTTCTGGAAACTTTTCTTTTACAGCTTCTGAAACAGCATTAATCACTTTTGGAAGGTTTTCTTCCCCACCAGATTTCTCAATAGATAAATTGATTTCAATATACATTTTTCCCCCTTATTGTATAGTGAGATATAAATAGGCAGCAAACTGCTTTGCAAGGCGTCCACTTCTACCGCCCCTGTCTATTGCATAGCTTTCTGCCATTTTCTCCCACCCATCAATCATACTTATATTGTATTTTTGTAAATACATTTTTACAATTTCTAAATAATCATTTTTATTAAGAGAATAAAATCCTATAGACAAGCCAAACCTTGCCTGCAAAGAAGTCTGCTCTGATGCCTCATCTCTGTCATAAATATCTCCAGTATCTGATGATGATACAGAAACAATCTGCCGTTTATTAGATGTGGCTGCAAATATAACATTTGCAGGTTTTGATTCTAAGCCGCCCTCAATAGCTGATTTAAACCGTCTGTATGATGTATCATCATCTTTAAATGATATATCATCAAAAAATAAAAGAAATTTTTTATCACTGTTTTCCCTTATTATTTTATAAAGACCATAAACTGCACCAGAAGTTTCATCAATAAACTCAATAGTAACAAGTCCAGATGAAGCATATTTTAAAGCAAGCAGCCTTAAAAGAGTAGATTTGCCACTGCCCTTTTCACCCCATAAAAGCATATTTAAGCATGGACCACCTGATACAAATGAAGCTATATTTTTATCAGCAAGGCAAACATTATCAGTTACTGCTAAAAGTTCATCTAAACTTATATCACTTTCTACAACAGCTTCTTCTAAAACACCATTTATATATCTGTATGCTGCACTGTTTAACAAGACTTTCACCTTAATACTATAATATAATCTAGCAGATATTATATATTTTTTAAAAATAAAACAAGGCAAAAATATAACAACTTAAATGAAATCACAATTTTACACACAATTAATATAGAAAATTGCTAATATTATTGTTTTTGAAAATTAATAACGGATATTAAAAGAGCTGGCTGCTGCTAATGTATAGAACATTAAAAAAAGCAAAAAAATAAATCCGTCATTTTATTAGAATGCTATAAATATAAAATATATAAGTCATATTTCTATTGCTTTTTTACTGTATATATGGTCTACTACATTAGAGTTAGTTATAATATAACTATGTTATTATTTTATATTTACAGTATAAAACTGTATTTTTATATGCAGCAGGTGAAATATGATTGAAGAATCAATGACACTATCAAATACTATTATTGAAAAGCTAAAAACACAGCATCTTTTTGAAAATCTTTCAAGTGAAGATATTAAATCAGCTATTACAAGATTTGCAGAAATACATATTCTTACAGGAGAACTTGTTTTTAGAAAAGGTGAACGGTATCATAAAGGTATATATTTTCTGCTTAATGGTGAAATATCACTTTCAAATCCTAATTCATCAATAAATATATCATGCAGTAACTGTCCTGTTGGACTTTCTACATTTCTAGGCAAAACAATGTATACTATGAATGCTGTTGCTCAGGCTGACTGCGATTTATTATTTGTTCATGAGCTTTGTATATACAGGCTTATGGAGCTTTCTGATGATTTTAGAACAAAACTGATTAAAGATATTCAAGTAAGGCTTACTCATCTTGAAAATTCATCAAACACTTTTTTAATGCAGTCTATTTATCAGACAGTATCTGGTGTTATGAGCTCCCCTGTTATAACTATACAAACAGGCAAATCTGTTGTAAAAGCAGCAAACCTTATGAAAGAGCATAAAATAAGCAGCCTTTTAGTTGTAAACAGAAAGCAGATAGTAAAAGGTCTTGTTACATCAACTGACCTTACTAGAAAATTTTTAGTAGATTTAGAAAATAATATTAATAATCAGGATGTGGAGAACTATATGGATTTAGAGCCTGTAACATTCCCGCCTGAATTTCCTATTGTAGAAGCTCTTAATGAGCTTCAAATAGCAGGCAAAACACATGGTGTAGTTATGCAGAATTCAAAACCTGCAGGCATTGTTTCTATACATAATATTTCTACAATGCTTTTTGAAAACTCTCATCTATACTGCACCCATATTGATAATATGACTAAATTTGAAGAATTGAAAATAGTCTTTACTCAAATATACAGAGCTGCAAAAACTCTTGCTACATCATCAAGAGTATCACGGGAAGAATTAACTGCACTGTCATCTATACACAGAGCTATACATAAAAAAGCATTCCAGCTTACAAGTGATGCTTTTAAGACTGAAAAAAACTTTAAATTAACTGATTATTCATACTGCTATCTGCTTTTAGGAGCAGGTGCAAGGCGTGAAATGGATTTGCGTCCACAGATAAACAATGCTTTCATTTTAGCAGATGATGTGCCAGAAGAAGCAGAAAAAATATTTATAGAATTTGCAGCTAAATACCATGAAAATCTTGTTAACATAGGCTATTATCCACATAACAGTAATGATGATGTGATGACTATAAATATGGTGCTTAAATATTCTAAATGGATAGAAGAAATAGATGGCTGGGCATCAAAAAGCAATAAGTCTGATAAAAAATATGCTTTTGCAATGCTTATTGATATTGCTGCCCTTGAAGGGGATATTAAACTTGCATGGTCTATTAGAAACTATATATTAAGAAAAGCAGCCGACAGACCTGCTATTCTTTCTGCACTAGTTAAACAGTATCCTGCAATTAAAATACCAGTTTCCCAGTTTGGCAGTTTTATTGTGGAAAAAGATGGTGAATATGAAGGAATGTTTAACTTAAAAACACAAGCTCTTTCTTATATAGTAAATATTACAAGGCTTTTAGCAATCTATGCAGGTATTACAGATATGGGAACAATAGAACGCATAGAACATTTAGAAAGAAAAAAAATTATATCAGAAGAACTTGCTACTCAGGCAATTATTGCTTTTGATACTATTACAGAAACTTTAATAAATGAGCAGGTAAATCAGTCAGTAAATAACCAGAAAGTAACAAGTTACATTTCACCTGCTTCATTATCACTATTTTATCAGGAGAAACTAAAACGAGCACTGCAGTTTGCAACAATATATACAAGCTATGGTGTGAAATTTTTAAATGAAATATGATGACAAAAGATATTAATAACTCACAGCAGAAATTAGTTGTTTTAATAGATGCAGATAATGCATCTCCAAGTATAATATACGGACTTATGGCAGAAATTGCAAAATACGGCACTGCCCATGTTAAAAGAATATATGGCGACTGGACAAGCCCTAATCTAAAAGGCTGGAAAGATATTCTTTTAGAACATGCTTTGCAGCCAGTGCAGCAGTTTGGCTATACAAAAGGAAAAAACTCAACAGACAGTGCCATGATTATTGATGCTATGGATTTACTATACAGCAGCAAATTTGACGGCTTTTGTATAGTATCAAGCGACAGCGATTTTACACGCCTTGCTTCCCGCATACGAGAAGGTGGATTAAATGTTTACGGATTTGGAGAGCAGAAAACTCCACAGCCTTTTATCAGTGCATGTGATAAATTTATATATACAGAAATCCTGCAGGAATTAGATGACGAAACAGACAGTGAAAATAATGATAAAGATAAAAAACAGCAGCATGTAAAAAGAAAAACTACAAACGAGCTTAAAATGGATACCCGCCTTGTAAATCTGCTTCGTTCTGCTGTAATTGCATCAATGGATGAAAACGGCTGGGCTTTTTTAGGCGAAGTTGGACAGCATATTACAAAACAGTCACCAGAATTTGATGCCCGTAACTATGGATATGCAAAACTTAAAGATTTGGTAAAATCTATACAGCTTTTTGAAATAGATGAAAGAAAAGATGAAAGAGCACCAAATATTAAACAGATTTATATCAAAGATAAGAGAATAAAAAACAGCTTGTAGATGAATAATGCTTATAATTAAACAATACCCGCATGAAATGGAAATACCTTATCATCTGCTGCTTGATGCTGACCCTTCTAAAAAGTTAGTTGATAAATATTTGTCCTGCGGAATATTATTTGGTGCGTTCTATAATGCAGAGCTTGCTGGAGAATGCCTTTTAATCTTTCATAAAAATACTGCTGAAATTATTAATCTGGCAGTATTAGAAAAATATCAAAACAAATCTATTGGCAAATCACTTATTTCTATGGCAGAAAATCAGGCTCTGCTTTGCGGATATAAATGTATAGAAATAGGCACTACAGAACATCTTGTAAAATATTATGAAAAATTAGGATATAAATATAATAAAACAATAAAAGATTTTTTTGTAAAAAATTATGAGTTTCCAGTTATTGATAATGGAATTATTTTAAAAAATATGATAAGACTTATGAAAAATCTATAAAATAAGGTATATTATGACATCAACACTTTTAATTTTATCATTTGTTTTAATATTATGTATTATGCTTACAAAAGTATCCAGCAGACTTGGTATGCCTATGCTGCTGGCATTTATAATTCTTGGTATGCTTTTTGGCTCTGATGGTATTTTTAAAATTCCTTTTGATAATTATGTTATTATGGAGCAGATTGCAACAATCGCTCTTATTTTTATTATATTTTATGGCGGTTTTGGCACAAAATGGGCGACAGCAAAACCTGTGGTGGCAAAAGCTGCAATACTTTCAACACTTGGTGTTGTGATGACTGCTGCACTTATTGGGCTTTTCTGCCATTATGTAATAGGTATGTCAATTCTTGTCAGCTTTCTACTTGGCTCAGTTATCAGCTCAACAGATGCTGCCTCTGTTTTTTCCATACTTCGCTCAAAAAGATTGAACTTAAAAGAAGGCACTGCCCCATTATTAGAGCTTGAAAGCGGAAGTAACGACCCTGCTGCCTATATGCTTACTATTATACTTATCACTATGATTACTGGCGATTTTAATGCAGGCTCTTTTGTATATATGCTTTTTGCTCAGGTTGTTTATGGCATTGCTGCTGGTGCTGCAATATCGTATGGAGCAGTGAAAGTTATCCAAAAATATCATTTTTCTTCAGGCGGAATGAGAATGATTTTTGTTGTAGCAGTTGCACTGCTTTCATATTCTCTGCCTGCCTTTATTGGCGGCAATGGTTTTTTAAGTGCTTATATTGTAGGCATTGTGCTTGGCAATACTAAATTTAATGATAAAAAACCACTTGTATATTTCTTTGATGGTGTAACAGACCTTATGCAGATGCTGCTTTTCTTCCTGCTTGGGCTTTTATCATTTCCGTCACAGTTTCCAAAATATATACTGCCTGCCTTAATTATTGCTTTATTTTTAACATTTATCGCAAGACCTGCATCTGTTTTTGCACTGCTTACTCCACTTAAAGCAAGTTTTAACCAGCAGTCTCTTGTTGCTTTTTCAGGACTTAGGGGGGCTGCATCTATTGTATTTGCGATAATGGCAAAAAACGGACTTGCTTCAAATACAGAATATGCAGGTAATGATATACTTAATATTGTATTTTTAATAGTTCTTTTTTCTATCCTTTTTCAAGGCTCACTTATCCCTTATGCTGCTAAAAAGCTGAATATGATAGATAACAGTGAAGATGTTATGAAAACATTTACCGACTATTCAGATGAAGTGCCTGTTAAGTTTATTAGAAGCTCCATATCTGAAGGACACCCTTGGAATGAAAAGGCAGTAAAAGATATTACACTGCCGCCTGATACTATTATTGCTATGCTGCAAAGAGGCTTAAAAAAAATAGTGCCAAAAGGCTCTACTGTCCTTAAAACTGATGATATTTTAATACTTTGTGCAAAAGCTGGCGATAATATAGAAGGTGTTAAAATATCTGAAAAACATATTGATGAAACAAGTGGACTTATAGGCAAAAAAGTTGCAGAATTAAAAGCAGAGGAAAATATGCTTATAGTGATGATACAAAGAAATAATACTGTTATTATACCACGGGGCAATACTGTTATTGAAAATGATGATGTGCTTATTATAAACCATTCATAGCTATATTGCAAAGCTAATAAAATAATTCGCACGGGTTAATTTTAAATTGGAGCATTTTTGCTGTATCTCTTCCTCCATCACCACCTTTTCTCTGCATAGTTATTTTTCCAATTTTTAAACTACCCTGCGGACTAAATTCTACATTACCACTGTAAAAATTAATTACTTCATTTATTGGCTTTAATATCCATTTAACTTCACTTTTTTCTTTTTTTCTTAAAATCACTAAAAACCATTCACTTGCAAATTTACCTCTACCTTTTATAATATCACTTACAATCAATGGCTGATTTTCATGAAAAAAATTTAAAATATTTTTTTGCTCTAAATCATCAAATTCATAAAAAAACATACGCCTTGCATCTTTTGGATTATCTATTTTAGGTTCCATTTCACCAGTAAAATACTGTAAAGTAGTATATACATTATCTGGTATAGTCCATAACTCTTTATATGATTTAAGCCATCGTTTATCTATTTGATTATATCCGTTAGCATTAGATACCAATTTTACTTGTATATTTTGAATATCCTGTATTTGTTGAAGTTTTACTTGAATAAGAATTACAACTTGAACATCAGCTTTAAAACTGCCCTTTATTTTATATGCATTAACTTCTTCAATTTCATCTATTTTGTATCCCATAGCTTTCAACCAATTTTTAGCAAGCTCATTATTTTTCCAATCATTGAAAATACTTACAACAAAATATTCATTATTAAATCCATCTTTTGCAGTTTTTGAGCCTAATTCAATTGAATTCATTTTCATATCCTCAACAAATTAAAAGCTAAATTTTCAATAACATTTACACTCATAGCATTACCACACTGTTTTAAAATATCTTGCTTTTTTAGACCTATTATTTTATTTTCCAAATTTTTTATTTTATCAAATCCCTGCAACCTTAATGCATCTAAAGCACCCAATGTATAAAATTGATTTTTATATACATATAATATACCTTGTCTATTGCGTCTCAAAGTTGGAACTCTATTTTCATATAATCTTAAATCACTTTGCCTTATATCAATAATTAAATAGTCTTTTCGTAGAAGTTCATTTATACAAAATTTACCCTTATTATACTTATTATTTAGATATTTTAAAAAAGTTTTATAAGAAGCAGATACTTCTGCAAATAAATTTTCTTCTGTAGGATTTAAAAATGTTTTTAAACTATATTCTGTTTTACTACTAATATTACTAAACAACATATTGTTTAATTCAGAATAAGAATATTTTATTCTAGCACTATGTTTTATACCTATAAAATATATTCGTTCTCTACTCTGTGGCAAAAAATTTATAGAATTAATAACATCAAAATAAACATTATATCCTGCATATTCCAGTAGCTTTAAAACTTCTTGAAAAGTTTTACCACCATTATGATTTACAAGACCTTTAACATTTTCTAAAATAAAATATTGAGGTTGTTTTATTCTTAGTATTTCAGCTAAATAATATATTATCTGTCCTTCTTTGTCATTTTTTAGCCCTTCTCTCTTTCCAACAATACTAAATGTTTGACAAGGAAATCCTGCTATTAGTAAATCAAAATCAGGGAGTAAAGCAGGGTTAATTTTTGTTATATCGCCAAAATTTATTTCATTTTCAGCATCATGCAACTTTTTATATGTTTTAACTGCTTCTTTATCTATTTCGCTGTATCCTATACACTGAAGACCATTTAACTCTAATCCTAGTCTTCCTCCACCAATACCAGCACAAAAATCTATAAAAGTCATTATCTGCTCTCTATTAATAATATATAAAGTATGCTATTATAATTAGCAATTATATGCAATATAAATATTATCATCTACAATGAATAGCTATATTGCAAAGCTAATCATTATTGAGCCAAAAGTATGGTTTAAAGGCTGGCCTATATATTCCCTGCTTTTATAAGTTACGCTGTATGAAAGTTCAAAACCTTTATAAGCTAAAGCCAGCCCGCCTTCAAAATAATTAACAAATGGGTCTAAATCCTGTCTGAAAGGGTCTTCCCAAGTGTTACCTTGAATGTATATATTTCTTAATGTGAAACGGTATCCTATGCCGCCATACACATAAATAGAAAAATCATCACTTATAACACCGTTAAAATCCTGACCAAAATTCATTTTTGGAGTGCCAAAAGAAGCATCTAAATTATGACCTATTTTTAAACGCATATTTAAGTCAAGAAATGTGGAGCCATTCCCTAATGATATGGCAGCAGATGGAAGCAGATGGGCACTGATGATATTTGTATTAATTACACGCAGCTTTCCTGTCCAGCTGTAATGCAGATTCATAATAAATTCGTCACCTACCTGATTACTCCATGGAAGAACTGAATTATGGTCAGTATTCACTGATGTATGAATGCCATTCTGAACATTTTGTGCAAAAGAATATTTACCAACTACCCCAATATCCAGCCATATACGCTCAAAAGATATATCTCGTCTTTGGTTTACACCAATAGATAAATAAAGTCCGCCTGCATAAGGATGGTCTAATGGGCTTACATTTTCTGATTTATCATCTGGAGTATATATTTCCTGAGAAATACTTACAAAATAACTTGTTACATTATTTTTAGGATAAACTGATATTTTGCCAAGCCATGATGCCTTGCTTTCATTATCTTCACCATGGAAATTCCACTCTGGAGAAATATATGATATTCTGTGTGCAGCTGAATAATATTTATCACTGTATATATCCACATAAGCATCATTATCAGACAGCAGCACAACTTTATGCTTTTTATATGGCTTTAAATATTCAGCATCATTATTATCTATAGATATTTCAGCATACGATAAGCTTTGCAGTGATAAAAAAATGCAAAAAAACAAAATAATATATTTTTTCACTTTATACTCGTTTTACTATTAAAACAGATGATGCTTTACAAAAAGCTGATACTCTGCTTCCATAAGTAATATTCATACTGTCTATACTTTCATTAGTTACCATAACACATAACTTATTACTGTTATCTAAATTAATAAAGACTTCACTGTTTACTGCACCTTTTTTAACAGAATTAACTTTTCCTGTAAACTTATTTCTGCAGCTTAACTGTATGCTTTCATCAATAGATAAAACAAGCTGGTTAGAATTAATTAATGCAGTAACAGTATCACCATTTAAAAGCCCCATTCGCTCTATACTGCTCTTTGATATAGAAGCATATATTTTAAAAGATAAGCCGTCTATCTCTACTATTGAATATACTGCACCCTCATTAATACTTAATACTTTACCATTAAAAGAATTATCAGCAGATGATTTTATATCAAAGCTGTTAACAAAACTTTCAATATCAGGATTATTATCAATAATAGAAAGCACTTTTTCAAAAGTTTCTGTATATTTATCATATCTTTCAATAAATTCTAAACCTGCATCTGTAATTTTACTTCCGCCTCCATCTCTGCCGCCGCTTGTTCTAATCACAAGAGTCTGACCAGTCATTTTATTCATAGCATCAACACTGTCCCATGCTGCTTTGTAACTCATTTTCATAACTTTTGCAGCACGAGCAATAGAGCCTGTTTCTTTAATATGTTTTAAAAGCTCTATACGACCTCTGCCTGCAAAATATTCACCATTATTTGTAAGCCAAAATCTGCCGTCAATTTTACGATTATTATTTTTCATAGATAAGTCCTTAAAACTGTTTATAATATATAATTTTTATAAAGTAAATATGTAATACATTATAGAAATGATTGAATTTACCCAAAAATTTTGTGTATCAGTCATTTTGAGCCTGATTTCTAAAGACAAAAAATATAGATTATATATATTGCAGCAGTGTATAATATATTTAAATTATCTTTTTTGGTAACCAAAAAAGTATTCTTTACGACCAAATCAAAGGATATGCTTAAAAGCTCAGGATGATATAATTGTAACAGCTGTTATAATAATTCACACATTGTCATTTTGAGCAAAGCGAAAAATCTATATGGTATGAGTTTAAAATAACTATACATACTATATTTTATGATTATTGTAGTTTGTATATTTTAGATACTTCGCCTTATCAGGCTCAGTATGACATAACTATAACAGCTATTATAATAATTCACATATTATCATTTTGAGCAAAGCGAAAAATCTATATGGTATGAGTTTAAAATAACTATACATACTATATTCTATGATTATTGTAGTTTGTATATTTTAGATACTTCGCCTTATCAGGCTCAGTATGACATAACTATAACAGTTATTATAATAATTCACACATTGTCATTTTGAGCAAAGAGAAAAATCTATATGGTATGAGTTTCAATAACTATACATACTATATTTTATGATTATTGTAGTTTGTATATTTTAAATACTTCGCCTTTTAGGCTCAGTATAACACGAAAAAGGATAAATAAAACTTTAAATAACTTATCCTGCAAATTTATTTTCTTGACATATTATTAAGATAAGATATAATAATGTAATATATTTTGCATATTTTTATGTGTATAAAAAAGATATTAATATTTTTTCTTTTTTGTCACTTTTTTCAGCATGTTAAGGAGAGTATTTTATGCGTTCTAAACTTAGGATTACCATTACAGCAAAAATATTAGCTATATTGTCTGTAATAACCATAGCTGCTTTTGTTATGGGTATTTATTCTTTTGTTGCCATTAAGAATGGCAGAAAAGTTGCTCAAGATATTAGTAATGTATATTTAGACTTATATCAATATGATAATTCCCTAAACAGTAAAATAGCAGAGATTCGTATATCTTTTAGAGACTATGTATTAAGCCCTTCACAAGATAAATATGACAATTTAAAACAATTAAAAACTGATGCAGAAGATAACTTAAATAAACTGGAAACACTTCTTGCAGACAAATATAAAGCCTCTATTGTGCCAGAAATAACAGCTATTTTTCCTGAATATAAAGAAGCAGTTAATACATATCTTACTGCTGCAACACATCAAGTTGAAGTTCGTAATAATATAGTGCCTAAAGAAAAGGAATTTATTAAGGCTGTAGATGAATTTTTAACAGAATCTGAAAATTTAAGAAAAACCATTACAAATGTAATTAAAAATAATATTGATAACAGTGAAGTAACTCTTAGATATTTTGAAAACTATTCTCGCATTGCAACTATTTCAGTAGATACTGCACTTGTATATGAAATATTTCAAACTGTAAGATATACAGGAAATGTTGAAGAGCTTGCAAAGATACAGAAATTAATGGTAGAAGTAAATAATGAACTGGTAACTATAAAAAATAATATTGTGCAAAGAGCTTCTCTTAATATAATTGATAAAATGCTTGATAATATAGCAAAAAACGAGAAAATATATAAAGAAATAGTAGCAGCTTATGAATCACGAGCTTCAGTTAATAAACAAAGAGTTGACGCCACAAACCTTTTTTTAGGTATTTCTCAGCAAACTTCAAATTCTATTAATACTATTATACAAGAAAAAACTGCTTATGCAGAGACTTCTTTAACTTCAGCTATTTATGTTATTATTACAATACTGCTTATTACAGTAGCAGTTATTGCTGCAGCAATTCTTATTACCTATACATCTATAATAAAACCTTTACATTCTTTTGTTGCTGCTTCAAGAGACTTAACAAGCGGTGATAGAGATTTAACTATAAGATTGCAAACAATTAATAATGATGAGCTTTCTGATTTAGCAAAAAGTTTCAATAATTTTATTATTAATGTGCAGGAAATTGTTACTGAAGTAAGAAACTCTACCAATGAAGTTGCTTCAGGCAACAGTCAGCTTGCTGCAACTATTGAAGAGCTTTCTGCTACATTTAACTCTCAAACTGAGCAGGTAAACAGTATTGTAGTAGATATGAATGACATTACAAACCAGTCTCAGGATGCTACTAATGAATTAAATTCTGCACTGCAGGTTATTAATACCACTGCGGAATCCACTACACAGGGGCAGAACTCATTAGGTGAAATTAAAAATACTATGCTTGATATTAATACAAAAACTACACATTTATCAGATACTATTAATAAACTTTTAGAAAGCTCCTCACAGATTGGAGAAATATTAACAGTTATTAATGATATTGCAGACCAGACTAACCTTTTAGCTCTTAATGCTGCAATAGAAGCTGCAAGAGCGGGAGAAGCAGGCAGGGGGTTTGCAGTGGTTGCTGATGAAGTTAGAAAATTAGCAGAAAGAACTACTAAAGCTACAAGTGAAATAGAAAATATTATCTCTACATTGCAAAACGAATCAGAACGCGCTTCTCAGGAAATGTCTTCAGCATCTATCAGTGTTACAAATGGTGTAGAAGTAATAGAAACAACTACAACATCTTTTTCTAAAGTAGTTAATGGTGTAAGCAATGTGGCTAATACTACTTATCAATTAATGGAAGGCTTTAATATTCAGCACCAGACAGTGCAAAATGTTAATGATAAAACACAGGTTATTGCAAGTGGTATTGAAGAAAGTAATGCGGCTGTAAATGAAATTTCTATTACTGTTGACCACCTGCAGGAAAGAACAGAAGCTTTAAAAATACTTGTAGGTCAGTTTAAAGTTTAATATTAAAATTTTAAATTTAAAGTATATATATATTTTCCTGCCTGCATACAAAAAATATGCAGGCAGGAAAGAAAAAGTTTAAAACAATTAATCAACTATTGCATTTTTCTTAATACTCGCTATAATCACTAAAATATAAAAATTTTATCAGGTTTATTTATGACACAAGAAGAATTACTTACAAAAGCAGAAACTCTTTATAATATTGGAGAATATAGCCAGATTATTTCACTAATACAGTCACTTCCAGAAGAACAGCAAACTTATAATCTTCTTTACCTTCTTGCACTATCTTATAGTTATAATCTTGAAGGCAACGATGATGATAACCAGCATCATGCACTAAAAATACTTAAAAAAATAGCTGACCAGGGAGAGTGTGATTTAAAATGGCTTTATCTAATTGGTAAAATTTATTTTACAATCAATAAGGAAGAATATGCTATTGAATATTTTGATAAAATAGCAAGAATTTTTAAAAAAGATAAAGAATTTAAAGAATTAATAAATATGCAGTATTTTATAGACAGCTGCAAAGAATATTTATATGAAAGAGCATTAGCAGTTATTTTTATTACTTTAAAAGAAGCTTCAAAAGACGATAAAATATCTATAAGCAATATAAAAGATAATAATATTGAAGTCTTTTTTCCAAAATATGATATTAAATTACAAATTGAAATAAATCATCTTCATAGAAGCGGTGCAACACTCTTTTTTAAAATAATGTATCCTGATAACTACTATCAGACATACCATATAGACGGAGATGCAAATACCTATGAAAATGGTATTGCTGATGCTATTAATAAGTTTGTATGTATAATTAACAAAGATTTTATGGAGCACTGCAAATAGCTCTATGAAAAAAACTATTTTAAAACAAATTGAAAAGCTGCATGCTGAAGAAAGACATGCAGAAATTATAAGTTTTCTTGAAAAGACTAATGAAGTGCATGATTATGAACTTACATGCCTTTTAGCAAGAGCATACTGCAATATGCCTGTTATGGCAAATAATGACAATGATTATATAAATAAAGGGCTTTCTCTTTTACTTTCTGTAAAAGATATGGGAGAAAATGACCCACTTTGGCATTATCGCACTGGTTTTGCATATTTTTATGCAGATAAGGAAGAAGAAGCATTAATACATTTCAAAAAAGCAGTTGAACTTATACCAAAAACAAAAGAAAGTGCTGTAAAATGGCGTGACTTTAATATTGGATATTTCATAGGCGAATGTGAAGATATTTTAAAAGCTAAAAAAATAAAAGATAAGTTTGGCACTGGAAAAAAGGCATCTAAAGAAGACACTCTTAATTTCATTCTTTTTAATCTGCTGCATAGAAGTCTGCCTCAGGAAGATTTTGTTACAGATAACAGTATATATATTCCTGAATGGATGCTTGTTATCAGACCTTTAATTATTGATTTTGATAATGAAAAAATAGAAATAGAATGGAATATTACTTGCCCTGTGTTTGATAACAGCATAAAAGAATTAACTTTTGGAGCTGGTGAAAATTTATATGAAGCTGTTTTTATTGCTGTTGGCACTTTTACTGCTTCTTTACTGCAAACAGTAAAAAATATCTTATCAAATAATCCTGCAAAATTTACATATTCTTCTGAATTTAACAGCCACTATCATAACTGGAATGTATATTACAATCCACTTCTTGTTGCAAGAGATGAAATGCAGTCTGACAGGCTGGATGATTTAATTTTCTGGAATCAGATAGAAAACATACTGCATAAATATCTTGGCAACCAAAAATCTGTCTGTATAAAAATATATGCTGCAAAATTTGCAGGCAATATTATCAGTGAATGCTGTATTGATGATATTTATATCAATGAACTTAGCAATATAATAGGCGACTATATTGATAATTCACTTAATACCAAAGACAGTTTTTATACTATCAGGCAGTATATAATACTTACACAGCATGAAGACACAAGGCTGCCTTATAAATATGAAAACAAAGAAGGATATATAGAGTTAAAAAACAACCTGAAAAAAATATGCGATGTTATTTATGACCTAAAACCATTTGATGAAGAAGACTATGAAGATATAGAAGACGCTTTCTTTTATCTTATAAACGAACTTGATGATATGGTTCATGATTTTACATTATGTATTGAAGCTTTAATATTTATTCCTGAAATATTTGCAGCTAATCTGTATGATGGTATTGCTTTTCCTGAAAGTATAATTATTTATATGCAGGATGAAGAAGAGCCTTTATCTATTAACTATACTCAGTTTGCAGATTACAGCAGAATATACAGAGCTGTATGGGAAATATTTGACAGTTATGAAGATACAGAAAAAAGAGATATAATTTATAATAAATTTATCAGTATGAGTTTTTCTATTAACAGCATAATAGCTGAAGGCAAAAAAATAGAAGATTTAGAAGATGCTGATGAAATTATGATTCCTATATTTGAAGTAAATGCAGATGAAAGGTTTGAAATAAGATAGAATTTATATTTATTTGATTTCAAAATCTTATGTTTTCTACATTATCCCTATTTTTTATTATTAAAATAATAAAATTATAGCAAGATATGAACTTATATGTCAAACTAAGCTTTTAAACGAAGTATATAAAAGAGCATTTAATTTAAAATCTATTATACACTATTGCAATATAAATAATTTAGATTTTTCGCCTTTAAAAATCAGGCTCAAAATGACTCATTATGAAAAACTATTATAATAAAGCAGGGATAATTCAGTTATATTTTTTAGCTTTATTACTTTTTTCTGACTTTTTTTCTGTATATTGTAAAATCTGCCTGCAAAGAATAAATATCAAGCTTGTAAGGAACTACTCTTATTTTATCCCCCACTCTGTATCTTTCACCGCTTTTGTCCCCTATGGCTGATTCTCCATATTTATAAAAAATATCAAAATCAATATATGAATAATCAATATATCCTGTCATCATAAGTTTTTCTATATATATAAATATGCCGTTTCCTGTAATTCTATTAATATAGCCAGTAAACACATCATCATAATGGCTTGAAATATATTCCAGTTTTTTAAAAACACTTATATCATGCTCTGCATCTTGAGCAAGCCTTTCTCTTTTTGAGCAGTGGGCAGCAAGCTCTTTTAATTCTTCAAGCGGCTCACTTATGCTTCCCAACTTAAGCCCAGAAAGTAATGCCCTGTGGACTAATAAATCAGGATAGCGTCTAATAGGGCTTGTAAAATGTGTATAAGCAGTGGAAGCAAGTCCAAAATGTCCCTGATTTTCTGTTGTATATTCTGCACGCATCATGCTGCGGATAAGCAAAGAGCCTAAAAGGTCTGCATGCTTTGACGATGATGCGATTTTACTTAATTCTGATACAGTTTCTGGTGTAACTGGGTATTCAACAGGAGGCACTTTTAAGCCAAAATTTCTTGCCATTTCTATCCAGTCATCTATTTTTTTAACATCTGGCTCTCCGTGCACTCTGTATATGCCTTTTAAATCATGCTTGTCAAAATATTCTGCTGCAGATTCGTTTGCTGCAATCATAAAACATTCTATAAGCCTTTCTGCATAGCCCCTCTCTCTTGGCTTAATATCTATAATTTCGCCTTTACTATCAAAGAAAAATTCAGCTTCTGGTAAATCAAAATCAATAACACCATCTTTTTCCCGTTTTACAAGCAGTATATTAGTCAATTCTTTAGCTGTATTCAGAAAAGGCAAAAGTTCTTTATCTTCGCTTTCTGCCATATTATCAAATATATCATTAACATAGTTATATGTAAGCCTGTGGTTAGAATTGATTACAGAGCGGTAAAACTCAGCTTCTTTTTTATTGCCTGATTTATCAAAAACCATTCTGCATGTAACAGTATATCTGTCTTCATGCGGCACAAGGCTGCATACACCATTTGAAAGCACTTCTGGAAGCATAGGTATTGCAAACTCTGGAAAATATACACTTGTGCCCCTTGCTACAGCTTCTTTATTTAAATAACTTCCACGCTCTACATATCTTGAAACATCAGCAATATGCACATAAAGCTCATAATTTAGACCTTTTTTAGATATACTTATTGCATCATCAAAATCTCTTGCACTCATCCCGTCTATTGTAACAGTATAAAGCTCTCTAAAATCAGTAAGGTTTTTCTTACTGATTTTAAATGTGCCGTTTTCAATGCTCTCACATTCCTGCATTACTTTTTCAGGAAATTCATGAGACAAAGCATACTTATACATTACTATTTTATTATCTATATCTTTATCGCTTAAAGTGCCTATTTTTTCTATTATTCTGCCAGCTGCAAAATTATTCTGCGATGGATATTTTTCTATTTTGCAGATTACAACATCATCATTACATAATTCTTTACTGCTGTTTTTGATTATAATATGGCCTTGAAAGTTTCTAGAAAAAGGTATTATGCGATAGTTATTTCTGTATTTTTCAACTACTCCCACTACCTGCTCTATACCACGCTCTATTATCTGCATAACTTCTGCTTCACGCCTGCCTTTATATATACCAATACGAGCAAGGCATACATCATTATGGCTTGCACCTTTCAACTTTTTAGGATGAATAAAAGCATCTTCTATATTTTTATCATCAGGTACAAAAAAACCATATCCATCTTTATGTATAGAGACAGAGCCTTTAAGTGTTGCTCCAATCTGGCTTTTTTTATCTGCTTTATCTTCCTGCTTTTCTTCTTTCTTTTCTTGTTTTATTTTTCTTATATTTTCTTCAATAATATCCTGTGGCAGATTTTTAATAAGTTTGCGAGCCTGTCTTTCATCAATACATAAAATACCTGCAAGTTCATAAGAAGAAATACTTGGAAATTTTACTAATATACTTAATGCTTTTCTTCGTAATTTATTATCCAAAATAATATCCTTAAACTATTCTGCTAAAACAGAAAGATACCTTTCACCAGTATCTGCTAATAAAACAGCAATATTTTTACCTGCATTTTCTTTCCTTGCTGCTACTTTTAAAGCTGCTGCCACTACCGCACCTGATGATATTCCAGCTAAAATACTTTCTTTTTTTGCCAAATCTATTGCCATATTATATGCTTCATCATCTGTAACCTGCACTACTTCATCATATATTTCAGTATTTAATACATCAGGCACAAAACCTGCACCTATGCCTTGTATTTTATGTGGTCCTGCTTTGCCGCCAGATAAAACAGGCGATGACGATGGCTCAACTGCAATAACCTTTATATTACTGTTTTTTTCCTTTAAATATTCACCAACTCCAGTAATTGTGCCGCCTGTGCCTACTGCTGAAATAAAAATATCAATTTTTCCATCCATATCATTATATAACTCTTTTGCAGTAGATGCTTTATGAATACTGCTGTTAGCCTTGTTTTTAAACTGCTGCGGCATAAATGCACCATCTATTTCTTTTACAAGTTCTTCTGCTCTTGCAACAGCTCCGCTCATACCTTTACTGCCCTCTGTTAACACTATTTCTGCACCAAATGCTTTAAGAAGTTTACGCCTTTCTATACTCATAGTTTCTGGCATAGTAAGTATTAATCGGTAGCCTTTTATTGCGGCAGCACCAGCAAGACCAATACCCGTATTTCCACTTGTTGGCTCAACAATAACACCACCTTTTTTTAATAATCCGTCATGCTCTGCCTGCTCTATCATAGCAAGCCCAACCCTGTCTTTTACACTGGAAAACGGATTAAATGATTCCAGTTTTGCATATATAAATGCATCAGTATTGTTTAATTTATTGATTTTCACAATAGGGGTATTGCCTATTAATTCTAACATATTTTCTGCTGTTTTCATAATATACTCCATTAAAATATTTAATATATAATATTTATTCACTGGAAAAAAAGCAATAGAAATATATTTAATATACAAAAAATCCCCTTTTTTAAATTGAAATAATATCACACTGTGCATGATTGATAAGTAAGAAAAGATAATTTAGATTTTTCGCCTTATAAATTCAGGCTTAGAATGACTTAAAACAAAATTTTTGGATAAGCCCATATTTATAACTGCATGCTTATTATTTCCTGCTCCCGTCTCATAAAAAAACACAACTTACTGCATAACATATTTAAAATATCAATAACAAATTAGACTAGACATATTTATTCATCTTTATTACATTATATTTATGAAAAAGATAAGTTTACTATTTTTAAAGTTTTTAACAGGTTTTATTACTTTATACTTAGTTTCAGTATTTATTAACCTTTTTGGTATGGTTATATATGCTTTAAGTGTATTAATTATTGCTGTGCCAATAGTATTAAATAATGCTGCTCGTTTCAGCCTGAAAAAAGAAATAAAGTTAATAGAATATGAAGAAAGTAAAAAATTTTATAAACTTCTTTCTGGTAAAACTTTTGGATATATTATTATAATTATAACTGCATTAATACTTGCTTTTATTATACCAGTAAGAATATATTTATTTTCAAGTATGGAGTTTTTATGCCTGCTTATTATTTTCCCGCTGCTTTTGCTTTCAAGGTTTTTAAGCACAAAAATAATTCTTGCAATATATAATAACAAGTTTGCACCATATAAAATTGAAAGCCTTGTATATATTTTAACAGCTTTTTTTACAGCTGTGATTTTCCCTGTTCTTTCATACAGCTTAAAAGATATTAATATACATATCCCATTTTTAGATAATGATTTAATATCTTTACAGTATAACTATGCCGCATATATGACAGGCAGCTTCTTAAATTTTTTTGATACTATAACAAATACAATACTTGATGCAGAAGTGGTGAAATCTGCTCCCCTTTGGTTTGTTGGTATGCTTTTAATAGTATTAAGCGGCGGTGGATTTCTTTTTTATGGTATAATCAGCTTTATAAGTTTTTTCTTTATAAAAAAAGAAAATCTTGCAAAAGTGTTTATGCCAGTTAAAAATGACGAAACAACTAAAATTAATAAATTTATTGCATCATTTATTATTACTCTGCTTGCAGTATTTATATATCCATCTGTTTTTGCAGCTGTTACATATATTGCTGCTGCAAAACAGGAAATTGTAGAAAATACTGTTAAGGCAAATACTGTTGCAGTAGAAGTTATAAATGGCATAATGTATAAAGCAGGCACATTAAATGAGATACAGATTGCATCAGATATTGCATACGGTGCTGCAAAAGATGACATGATAAAAGAAGTAAATAAAATGTATGATGAGATACTTTTAAATACTGATAAATATCTGGACTGGTATTACAGTTTATCAGCAGAATACAGCAGACTTTTTAAACTAATAACAGGCTCTATTGAAGAATATATGGCAGATAAATTAAAAGAAAATCTTATGGATAATATTTCAGCTAATCTTAACTTTAATGCAGCAGATATGAATATTGCAAAACTGCAAAATGATATAAATAAAATACTAGATAAGAATAAAATAACAGAGAAAAATGCTGTTTATTCAGTTCAAACAAATATTAATGTAGAAAATATATACAGTCTGGCAGAAATTCAGCCACTTATTGATTTAAAAAAGAGAGTAATAGCTTCAACTGGAGGCGGTTTAGCAGCTGGTGCAATAGTTGGCACAATAGCAGGCAAAGTTGCCGCAAAAACTGGATTTAAAACAGCTGCAAAAGCAGCAGCAAAAGCGGCGGCAGGAAAGACAGTAAGTGCAGCTGCCGGAGTTGCTGCTGGTATTGTTTCATCAGTTTTTACTTCTCCAGCAGGCGGTGCAGCCATTGGAACTGCCGCAGGAATTGCTATAGATAAAGGGCTTTTAAAATTAGAAGAAACAGTAAACAGAGAAGAATATAAAAAAGAAATTACTTCAAGCATAGAAGAAAGCAGAAACCAAATGCTTGAAACAATAAATAAAGCATTTGAGAATAAATAGATAGTGTCATAAAATTATATCATTTCAATTTATTCTCTGCTTATAATGGCTATGGTATAGTCTGAACTTATCCAAAAATTTTATATTGCAGTTATTTTGAACCTGATTTTAAAGGCGAAAAATCTATATAGTATAATTTTCAATAACTATACATACTATTTTTATTATTATTGCAGTTTGTATATTTTAGATACTTCGCTTAAAAATCAAGCTCAGTAAGACATAATTGTAATAGTTATTATTGTGAATAAGTTGTTTTATACTTATAATCATAATAACAGCAGTAGTGTTGTATAATAAATTAAGAGTTGTTTAGAAGAATATTAAAATAATTAAAGCGGTAAAAATGATAATTTCTACCGCTTTTTAATTATCATTATTTTTGATACTGTGCAAGTTCAGTTAATACACCATTATTGCCTTTTGGGTGAACAAATGCTACAAGCATATTATGTGCACCAACTTTTGGCTCATTATCAATAAGCGGAACTTCTGCTTTTTTAAGCTCTGCAAGGCAGGCTGCCACATCATCTACTTCAAAGCAAATATGATGTAAGCCTTCTCTATTTTTTTCAAGGTATTTAGCAATAGGGCTTTCTGGAGAAGTAGCTTCTACAAGCTCAATAGTAGTTTCACCAACTTTAATAAAAGCAGTTTTTACTTTCTGGCTTGGAACTTCTTCAATATGGTTAATATCTGCACCCATTGCTTTGTAAAAAGGAAGAGCAGCTTCTATTGATTTCACTGCTACGCCTATGTGATTAATTTTGTTTAGTAACATAATATCCTCCATTTTTTATTTATTTTATCTGTTACAAAAATTTATAATATAATTTTATTATATATTCTTAGGTTATTTAATAAAAAATATAAACCTGCAATATAAGTTTTTCTGCTTTAAATAAATCTATATGTAATTATGCTTTTTCTAAAAAATTTGCAATTATTTTTTTAACACCTTCTTTTTTAAAATGAACAGTTACTTTTTCATTTTCTCCGCTTCCTTCACTGAAAAGCACTGTTCCTTCCCCAAAAACTGAGTGATATACTTTTGATGATGCTTTAAAAGATGCAGTATTGTCATCATTATACTCTTTCTTTTCATAATTGGAAGAATTTTTAATATAATCTGCATAATTTCCAGACCTGTTTTTAAATGTATTATTTGTTGAGCCTTTATTAAATTTAAAAGACCTGCCAAACTGTAATTCGCTTAAAAATCTAGATTCTGGAGACTGATTATGCCTGCCCCCGCGAATTCTGCTTCTTGCTCTTGTTATATAAAGGGTTTCCATAGCACGAGTAACACCCACATAACAAAGTCTTCTTTCTTCTTCAATATTTGCTTCACCATCTTCATTACCAAGTGGGAAAAGACCTTCTTCAAGACCTGTTAAAAAAACAAGTTTAAATTCAAGCCCTTTGGCAGCATGCATAGTCATTAATTTAACAGACCCTTCAATATCTTCTTCATCGTTAGAAGAAACAAGGGCAGCACTAGCTAAAAAGTCAGAAAGTGATGAGCCGTTTTGTTCTTCAAAACGCACAGCATCTGAAATAAGCTCATCAATATTTTCCATTTTTCTATCTATTATATCTGGCTCTTCGCCTAAACTTTGCAGATACTCTTTATATTTTATAGTATTAAGTATAAGTTCTATTTTATCTCTAATGCTTTCGCATTTTATAATATCATGTATAAGCTGAATATATCTGTCAACAGCTGCTCTGCTTTTTGAAAGAAATTTTAAGTCTGTTTCCAGTGTTTCAAGTATAGTAATATCATTTTCTTCTGCATAAGATATTATTTTATCATTAGTAGAGTTGCCTATACCCCTTTTTGGCACAGATATACTTCTAAAAAATGCCTGCTCATCTTTTGGGTTATCAGAAAATTTTAAATAAGCTAAAATATCTTTAACTTCTCTTCTTTGATAAAAACCAATGTTGCCTATTACCTTGTGCGGAATATTTGCCATTTTTAATGCTCTTTCAAAATTTAATGACTGAGCATTTGTTCTGTAAAGTATAGCCATATCATCATAGCTTATACCATCATCATGTTTATCAAGTATAGTTTTTGCTGTAAAACTGGCTTCTTCTAAATCATTATAAAATTCATATTTTTTAACTTCTGATTGTTTATCTGCACTTGCTTCTAATGTTTTACCCCTGCGGTATGTGTTATTTTCTATTAATCTGTTTGCAATAGATAATATACTTTTGCCGCTTCTGTAATTTCCCTCTAACTTAATTTCTTTTACATTTTCAAAAACTTTATCAAACTCTAATATATTGCGGACTTCTGCTCCACGCCAGCCATATATTGACTGGTCATCATCTCCAACAACACATAAATTGCCGCTTATACCTGCAAGCATATATAAAAGCCTGAACTGCACAGCATTAGTATCCTGATATTCATCAACTAATATATATTTATAAATATCTTGATATTTTTTCAGTATATCAGGATAGTTTGCAAAAATGCGGACACAGAGAGCTATCATATCATCAAAATCTACAAGCCTTTGCAGCTCTAACTCTCGTTTGTATGTTTCATAAACAGTTTTAAGCAGATGAAATGTTTCTTCTATTGGCTCATTTTTCACATAATTTTCTGTATTTTTATATGAACTTATAGCTTGCAGATAAGATTTTGGGCTGAACTGTTTAGGGTCAATATTCAGTGATTTTATAATCTGCCTGATGATTGCAAGCCTGTCTTCCTGGTCTACAATAGAAAAGGATTTTGGAAGTCCTGCATATTCTGTTTCATTACGAAGTATACCTAAACATATTGAGTGAAATGTTCCCATCCATACACCATTTGCAAGTCCGCCTATTAATTCATGCAGTCTGCTTTTCATTTCGCCTGCTGCTTTATTAGTAAAAGTAACAGCTAAAATATTTCCAGCTGATACTTCTTTATTAACAATCAAATGGGCTATGCGGTAAGTAATAACTCTTGTTTTGCCAGTGCCAGCACCAGCAAGCACTAAAACGGGTCCTTCCGTAGTTTTTACAGCTTCTGCCTGCCTTTCATTTAATGCTTCATCAATATTAAGAATATTATGCCTCCTTATTTATCAGGCTCAAAATCTACAACTTTTTTATTATAAGCAATAATAATATCGCTTCTTCTTAAAAGTCCTACAAGTTTCATACCTTTTTCTTCTATTTCTACAACAGGCAGGTCGCCAACTTCTTTAATACCAAAATCTCTCATTGCCTGTTCCAGAGTTTCCTCAGGTGATACTGTGATTATATTCCGTCTTGCACCAAAGTCTTTTGCTAATGTAGTTTCCAAATTTTTTCCGCTGAAAATCTCTTCCTTTAAATCATTTAAGGATATAACACCTGTTAAGTATCCTTCATCATTTACAACAGGAAAATAAGCATGTGGTTTTTTTTCAATAGATTTTTTTATATCAAGAATAGATGTGTTATCATTAAATGCAATAATATCTGTAAGCATAATATCTTTTACTTTTACTGATTCAAGTATGCTTTTGTCTATACCATGGTTAATATTAAAGCCTGCACGGGTTAAAGTCCATGTAAAAATACTATCCTTTTCAATGCTGGCAGAAATCATATTAGCTATAATACATGTAATCATTACAGGAAGCACAATATGATAACTTTGAGTTATTTCAAAAAGTATTAATATAGATGTAATAGGTGCACGAATAACGGCTGCAAGCATAGCACCCATGCCAACAAGTGCATATGTTTCAGGGTTGCCTGCAATGCTTGGAAAAATATACTGCATAAGTCCGCCAAAAAAGCCGCCAGCTGCTGCCCCTATAAAAAGGCTTGGCACAAGCTGACCACCTGAACCGCCAGAGCCTAGTGTAAGGGATGTTGCTACAATTTTTAAAAATACGAATACTATTAATATATACCATGGTATTTTATTCTGCAGGATTTCAATAATAGTGCCATAACCTACACCCATAATATTTATGCAGAATGCACCAAGTATGCCCATTAAAAGTCCGCCTATGGCAGGTTTCAGCCATTTTGGAAGAGGCAGAAATGCAAAAGCATCACTAACTTTATAGAAAAATCTTATAAAAAACACACTTATTAATGCAATAAATATACCCATAATGGCATAAAGGGGCAGTTCTGCTGCACTTTTTAAAACATAATCTGGGGATTGAATAGTTATTTCATCGCCAAAATAAGCACGGCTTATAACTGTGGCAGTGACAGCAGAAATAATCAGCGGGCTGAATGTTCTAACACCATATTTTCCAAGCAGCACTTCTGCTGCAAACATTGCTCCACCCATAGGTGCATTAAATGTGGCAGCAATACCACCGGCTGCTCCGCATGCAGTTGCACTGCTTATTCTTGTGTGAGAAAATTTGAAAAACTGACCAACAGCAGAGCCAAGAGAGGCACCAATCATCACAATAGGACCTTCTCTGCCAGCTGAACCGCCTGTGCCAAGAGTTATAGCAGAAGTTATAGTTTTCAGCACAGCAGTTACGGGAGATAATGTTCTATGCAGCGATATTGATTTTATAACATCAGCCACAGAATGAACATTCGATTTAAAAAGTGTAGTAATGAGCCCAACAGCCAAGCCGCCTAATGCTGGAATTAATATCAGTTTCCATTTAGCAGTATCCTGCAGATTATAAAGCATAACTTCACTTTCAACACTGTATAGATTTTTCTGCAGAAAATGAATAAGTGTTCTAAATATTATATTTCCAACACCTGCTGCCATACCTATTGCAACAGCTACAGCAATTATCACAACATCTTCATATTTTGTAATCAGGCTGCTGAATTTTAAGCTGAAATAACTTCTTATTTTCAAGGTTTATTTACCTTTACTATTTTTTTTGGCTTTATTTATTTCCATTATTTCTTTGCCTTTATTTTCAATGTTTAACTGCTGTGTTCTGGCTATTGCTAAATCATTTGTATTAATATCTTTTGTGATAGTGCTGCCTGCTGCGATTAATACATTATCTCCAACAGTAACAGGTGCTACAAACTGAGTATCACTGCCAACAAAGACATTATTACCTATGATAGTTTTATATTTATTAAAGCCATCATAATTGCATGTAATCGTGCCGCAGCCAATATTTACATTTTCGCCTAACTCTGAATCACCTAAATAAGTTAAATGGCTTGCTTTTGAGCCTTTACCCATAGTGGCTTTTTTAAGTTCAACAAAATTGCCTATTTTATTTTCACCTGCTAAATGAGAGCCGGGGCGAAGATGAGCCATAGGTCCGACTGATGAAAATGCACCTACAAAAGAATCTTCTATTAATGAATTATCTTTAATTTCAACATTTTCTTCTATAACAGCTTTGTTAAGCCTGCATCCTGAACGAATAATAACATTTTTTTCTATACGAGAGCCGTTTTCTATAAATACATTTGGATATATCATAGTATCTTTGCCGATGATAACATCTAAATCAATATATACTGATGATGGGTCTATAATAGAAACGCCATCTTTCATATAAGATTCTGCTCGTTCTTTCCAGAGTATTTTTGAAGCAAAGCTTAACTGCACTCTGTCATTAACACCTAAAAACTCCATTTCATTATCTGCTAAAAATGCTTCTGCACCGCCATTAACAATATCTGTTAAATAATATTCATTTTGAGCATTATTATTATTTATATTCATAAGCCGTTTTTTTAATTCAGTAGATGAGCATAAATAAACACCAGTATTTACTTCATTTATTTTCTTTTCATTGTCATTGGCATCTTTTTCTTCAACTATTTTTAAAACAGAGCCGTTTGATGAGCGGACAATTCTGCCATATCCTTTTGGGTTTTTCATTTTTACACTTATAAAAGCTATATCCTGTTTTACAGTATTTATGAAATTATTTAAAGTATCATATTTCATCAAAGGCATATCGCCGCATAAAATTAATGTTTTGCCTTTATCAGAAATAAAATCAATAGCTGCCATTACTGCATCAGCTGTGCCGTGCTGCTCTTTTTGAGTGGCAAATTCAACTGATGAATTTTGTAAATGTTCTCTTACTTTTTCAGCACCGGCACCAGTTACAACAACAATTCTTTCTGGGTTTAACTGTCTGCTTAAATCTATTGAATAATCTATCATAGGTTTGCCGGCAGCACTAAATAAAACTTTTGGATTTTCTGATTTCATTCTAGTGCCTTTACCAGCTGCAAGTATAATAACAGTAAGCATATATCACCTCATAATATATCTATATACTATATATAAAAAAAATATTCTAGAAAAATGATAGTTTTATATAAAGATATTTTTTATTATGCCGATAATATCTATAAGAAAGCATTAGAAAAAGAATAAAAAGAAGAAATTTAAAAAATATTAAATTTTTTCTAAAGTTTTATAATCTATTTGACGATATAGCTTATGAAGGAGCTTACTCTAACAAACAGGTCGCTTTTGACCTCCAAAGGCATCAGCAGACTTAAGAGAAGCTTCCTTATAAAAAGAAGATACTGAAACAATCAGGTCGGCATGACGAAAAATCACTAATCTTTTAAATCGTATGTCGACAAACTGGTCATAAGACCAAGGAGAAGACATTATGAGAAAAGCGATTTATAAGATTTCTTAAAAATCCAAGAAATCATAACCGACCAAAATGCAAGGACAAATTTTAAATTAAAAAGAGTTACAACAGGAATTTCGGGCAAGGAAGCCCCGCAGTAAAGCACTTACACGGAGGTATGACATGGCTTTATCAATTTATAATAATGTGACCAGCTTAGGTGCACAGAAATATTTAAACATTGCAAATAATGCACAAACGAAATCATTACAAAGATTATCCTCAGGATTAAGAATAAATACAGCAGCAGATGACGCTTCAGGACTGGCAATATCAGAAAAATTACGCGGTCAAATCAGCGGTATGAAAAGAGCAAGTATGAATGCTCAAGACGGTATTTCTTACCTGCAAACTGCTGAAGGTGCAATGGCATCTGTTACTTCTATGCTTCAGCGTATGCGTGAACTTGCAGTTCAGGCAGGTAATGGCACTTATACAACTAACGACAGAGAAATGTTACAGTTAGAAGTAGACCAGTTAAAAGATGAAATAAACCGTATTTCTCAAACATCAGAATTTAATACTAAAAAACTGCTTGACGGAAGCGGCACCGCTTTATGGAGCTCCACAGAAAAATATTTAGGTGCAGTAATTAAAGGTCCAGAAGTTGCAGAAGGTAACTATAAAGTAGATTCATCAGTGCAGCCGGGACAAAATAATGTATATAAATCACAAATTATGCAGGTAAAAGAAGGTGTATTAGTATCAGAAGTAACTAATGCAAACCCAGCTTCAGCATCTGTTACAAGTGTAAGAGAGCCAAACAATATACCTGTTACAAATACTGCTGGTATGTCAATAACTGTGAAAGGTCAGACAGATACAATTGATGACGCATCAAACGCTGCTCATACATTATCTGCTATGCAGACTTATCATGGTGCAGCAGGCACTCAGTCTAACTGGAGAGTATCATCAGCTACATTTACAAATGGTGACAACATAATGTCTGGCTATTATGAAATGGAAATTGTAGATACTACAAATGGCACAGTAAGTGCTGGTTTTACATATCGCTATCGTTATATGGATAGTAAAACTGGTAAAATGAGTGCATGGGTAG
The DNA here is from genome assembly GCF_000487995.2 of Mucispirillum schaedleri ASF457. NCBI lineage: Bacteria > Pseudomonadati > Deferribacterota > Deferribacteres > Deferribacterales > Mucispirillaceae > Mucispirillum > Mucispirillum schaedleri. Next base: position 1,860,444 of record NZ_CP097562.1, on the reverse strand, counting down.
AAGCAACAGCTACAGCTAGTGATACAGCAATAGTTACTTTAAACCTTGGTGATGTTCCAGCAGGTGGTGCAAGTGCACAAATGACATTAAGATTTCCGGGTGCTGGTTCAACAATACAGCCGGGAGATAAAATAGTATCAATATTTGATGCAAATTCTACAGCATTTAATGGGGCAGCAAGTGGCTCTGGCTCATTACAGATAGATAACGGACCAGTATTAACATTTTCTGCAGCAGGCAGTTTAGTTAAAGCAGATAATGGTGATGAAAAAATTGACTATAATGAAGTAAAATACCATATAGCTACAATGGACCCAAAAACAGGTGTTGTAGATTATGGCAGCTTAACAGTAGAGTTTAGAGAAGAACAGGCAGGAGTAACTACCCCAACAGCAGGTTTACTTATTTCTGGAGTTACTACTGTAAATGTAAGAGACAGCGGTCCGGCAACAAAAGACACAAAATTATCAGATTTAACTCAGTTTACAAATTGAACTTACCCAAAAAAGTTGGACGAGCCATATAAGGAGTGTATATGGCAAGAAAATACAGCTATGAGTTTAAGAAGTTTATAGTAACAGTCTTAGAAAGCGGTATAATGAGTGCCAGTGAATTATCAAGATGCTGTAAAATTCATAAAGGAGTAATATGTAATATCTATAACAGATATAAGCATTCAGGCGAATCAAGTTTACATCATAGCTTTACCCGCAATGAATATAGTAGAGATTTTAAATTAAATGTGTTAACTTATAAGGCATCAAATAATTTAAGTTATGAGCAGACAGCACTATATTTTAATATACCATCAGCATCAGTAATATATGACTGGAATAAGTTTTGCAGTAAGTTTATTGGAGATAATATGTCAGATAAGAATATCCCGAACAGTAAAAAGAGTAAACACTCAAACTCTACTGATATTAAACTCACTAAATCAGATGATAGTGAAGAAGTAAGACAATTAAAAGAGAGAATATCAGAGCTTGAAAAAGAGCTTTATTACAAGTCAGCGGAGAATGCATATTTAAAAAAGCTGGAAGCCTTAATGCAGTCAAAGGAACAGAGAGTTCAACAGAAAAAGCACAAATAATAACTGCATTAAGGCTGTATTACAGTTTGGATATCCTGTTGTCTGTGAGTAATATGAAAAGAAGCACTTACTATTATAATGTTAAAAAGCCTGCTGCATTAGATAAATATGCAGAAGTCAAGACATCTATATTAGAAATATATGAAAAATCTAACAAGACTTATGGTTATCCAAGAATATCAAAGGTATTAGAGAAACTGGGTTATACTTATGACAGGAAGACAGTGTATAAATTGATGAAAGAACTAAAAATTTCATCACTAATCAGGGTTAAGAAAAGGTATAAACAAGGCAGAGTAAGTCATATATGCAGCAATAAATTAAACAGAGCCTTTACAAGTGAGAGACCATGTTTAAAATGGGTAACAGATGTGGCAGAGATAAAAATTAATAATGAAAAGGTGTATTTATCAGCAATAATGGATTTGTATAACAGAGAAATAACAGCATACAGTGTAAGCAAATATAATAATGAAGAAATGGTAATAGATAATTTAAAACAGGCAATAGATAAAACAAAAGATACAACAGGGTTAATGATACATTCAGACCAGGGTATATTATATCAGGCTAATCAATTTAGAAAGTTATTAAAGGAAAATAATATAGAGCAGAGTATGTCAAGGCGTGGCAACTGCTATGATAATGCTGTTATGGAAAGTTTCTTTGCTACTTTAAAATGTGAATTGGTTTATATTAACAAATTCAAAAATATAGAACAGTTTAAATATGAACTTGAAAAATATATTGATTTCTATAATAATTACAGAATAAAAGCTAATGGACTTACACCTTTACAGGAAAAAGAAATTTATTTAGTGGCTTAGTTCAAAATTTTTGGGTAAGTTCAGACAATTTATTATAGATGTATTAAATTATAATTGATTGATTATGTTTTATTGAGGATATTATGAATAATTTAAAAATAGCTGGCAGACAGTTTAAAAGCAGGCTTATGGTTGGAACTGGCAAATTCCAGTCATCTGTTATAATGGAGCAGGCATTAAATGCTTCAGAAGCTGAAATTGTAACTGTTGCACTAAGGCGTGTTGATATTAATGACGATAATGATGATATATTAAACCATATTGATAAAAATAAATATCTGCTTTTACCAAACACTTCCGGTGCATCTAATGCAGAAGAAGCAGTGCGTCTTGCACGACTTGCCCGTGCAGCAGGATGCGAGCCATGGATAAAATTAGAAGTAACACCAGACCCATATCATCTGCTGCCAGACCCAGTAGAAACTTTAAAGGCTGCAGAAATACTTGTAAAAGATGGATTTAATGTTATGCCTTATATCAATGCAGACCCAGTTTTAGCAAAACATTTAGAAGAAGCAGGATGTGTTACAGTTATGCCGCTTGCTGCCCCTATTGGAACAAATAAAGGAATAAAAACTATAGAAATGGTAAAAATAATTATAGAAAATGCGTCTGTTCCAGTTGTCATAGATGCTGGTCTTGGTCTTCCCAGCCATGCTGCAGAAGCAATAGAATTAGGTGCTGATGCTGTTCTTGTAAATACTGCAATAGCAGCTGCTGCTGACCCTGTAAAAATGGCAGAAGCCTTTAAATATGCTGTGCAGGCTGCCTGCCTTGCTGTTAGTGCATGCCCCGCCCCTGTTTCTAACTATGCAAATCCATCAAGCCCTGTTAAAGGATTATTAAAGGATATATTATAATGAGTTTTTATGAAGTTATTAAAAAATACTCGTATGAATATGTAAAAGATTTAATATATAATGCTGATGAAAAATATATAAAAAATGCTCTTTATAAAGAAAAACTTACAGAGAAAGATTTAGCATATCTTTTAAGCCCAAAATCAGAAAGTTATTTAGAAGAAATGGCAGAAATTTCCCACAATATTACTTTACAGCGATTTGGTAAAACTATCAGGATATATGCACCAATATATCTTTCAAACTTCTGCACAAACAGCTGTATATACTGTGGTTTTAACCGTAAAAACAGTATACCGCGGGTTGCATTATCACTAGATAGTATAAAAAAAGAAGCTGAAATAGTTGCCTCATCTGGTATAAAAAATATTATTCTTGTAACCGGGGATAATATGAAAAAGTTTTCTTTTGATATGCTTTTGCAGTCTGTAAAACTATGCACAGAATATTTTCCATTTATTTCAATAGAAGTTCCGTCTCTTACTTTTGAACAGTATGAAGAGCTGCATAATGCAGGAGCGGACGGGCTTACAATGTTTCAGGAAACTTATATTGAAAACTTATATCCTGCATTTCACCCGACTGGTCCAAAAGCAGATTATTTATACAGGCTTGAAACTCCAGAAAAAGCTGCTCAGGCTGGTATGCGTTCTATTGGTCTTGGTTCACTGCTTGGTTTAACAGATTATAGAATAGATACTTTTTATATGTGCCTGCATGCAGAGTATTTATCAAAAAAATACTGGCGGAGCCATATATCTTCATCTTTTCCGCGTATAAGGCATGCAGCTGGAGAATATAAGCCAGAATATAATGTAAGTGATAAAAATTTATTGCAGCTTATTTTTGCATACAGAATGTTTCTCCATGATGCAGGAATAAATATATCTACAAGAGAGCCTGCCGTATTAAGAGATAAACTTATATACCTTGGTGCAACAATAATGAGTGCAGGCTCAAAAACAGAGCCCGGCGGATACAGTGCTGCTCAGGATGATGCTGCTCAGTTTTCCATAGAAGATAACAGGTCTGTTGAAGAATTTTGCAGTGCAGTAAAAAAACTTGGCTTTGACCCAGTATTAAAAGACTGGGATAATTCTATGCAAGGCACGAATTTTGCTAAATAAAAAATAATAGTTGATTTATACTGAATTTATTATATAAAATACACTGGTAGGTTATGAAAAAAATTTTATTTTTATTATTCTTTTTAGGGCTTTTAGCTGGCGGCGGTGCTTATTTATATTTTACTGATTTTAATCTTATAAAAAAATACATTACACCGCGTATTCCAGAAACTGTAATGTCAAAAATTCCTGAAAAAGTTAAAAAGTATATTACTGCAGATTATAATGCATCAAAAGATTTTGATGAGCTTGGTGCCCCTCTTGATGTGCCTGTTACTAAGTTTGATTCTCAGTATGTATCAAATGACAACCCTATTTTTGAAGCTTTTAGAAAAGGAACAAAAGAAGATATATTAAAAGCCATAGAATCTACTGATAATGTTGATATTTTTGATGTTACAGGCAGAACTCCCCTTATGTATTCAGCTTTTAGAGATGATACAAGCATTGCAGAAGTGATAATCAATAAAGGTGCTGATATTAACTTTCAAGACAGATGGGGACATACTGCTATAATGTATGCTGCTAAATATGGCAATGCAAATATGGTAAACTATTTTCTTTCAAAAGGCGCAGATATAAATGTAGTAGGCAATGATGGAGAAACACCTGTTTCTGCAGCTGCTTTTGACGGCAATATTGATGTGCTGACAAAATTTTTAGACTATGGGGCAGATATTAATATACAAGATAATTATGGCAACACACCACTTATGAAAGCAGCTATCAACGGCAACCAGAAAGCTCTTGGCATGCTTATAGACTATGGGGCAGATTTAAACAGCCAGAATAATGACGGCTTAACTGCACTAATGCTTGCTTCAGAAAGTGGAAGATATAATACAGCTAAGCTGCTTTTAGATAACGGGGCAGATACTTCTATTAAAGATAAGAGTGGAGAAAATGTATTAGACCATGCAAGAAAATTTGGACATGACCATATTATTGCTCTGCTTCGTCAGTATATGGTAGTAGATGAGCCACAAATTAATAATAATGGTGATGCAATAAATATTAATTTAAATAATAATTCAAATATTATAATGCATTAAAAGTAAGAATAAGGTATAAAATATGGTTAATAATCTAAAAAAAGATATTGAAGCAGCTTATGAAGCAGTTTCTCCTTATATAAAAAATATTCCGCTTTATCATTCTGCTTCATTTTCAGAAAATTATAGAGCAGATATTTATTTTAAACTTGAAAATCTACAAAGAACAGGCTCTTTTAAAGTGCGTGGAGCATTAAATGCAATACTGAAAAATAAAGAAAAATGTGCAAATGGTGTTATAACTGCCAGTGCAGGAAACCATGCACAAGGTGTTGCATTTAGTGCAAAATTAATTGGTGTAAAAGCTGTGATAGTTATGCCTGTCCATACTCCACTTGTTAAAATAAATAATACAAAATCTTACGGTGCAGAAGTTGTGCTTCATGGAGATACTTATGATGATGCAGCAACTATGGCAGAAATACTTGCAGAAGAAAAAGGGCTTTATTTAATACATCCTTTTAACAATATTGATGTTATAGCTGGACAAGGCACTATTGCAGTAGAATTTTTAAAAGAAATGCAGGATGCTGATAATATTATTATACCAGTTGGAGGCGGTGGTCTTGCTTCTGGTATTGCTGCATATTTAAAAGAATGCGGAAGTTCTGCGAAAATAATAGGTGTCCAGTCTGAAGCAGTGAGCGGTATGGCTGCATCACTTCGCAAAAGAAGAATGGTAAGAGTTACTGGCTCATCAATTATTGCAGAAGGTATTTCTGTAAAAACACCCGGTGATATTACTTATGATATATGCTCTAAATATCTTGATGATATAGTTACAGTTTCAGAAAATATTATTGCAGCATCAATCCTTGAATATATGGAAAAAGCTAAACTTGTTGTAGAAGGTGCAGGTGCTGCTCCACTTGCTGCAATTATGTCTAGAAGTATTGACTATAATAATAAAAAGAATGTCTTGATAGTTTCAGGCGGAAATATTGATATTAATATGATTTCAAGAATTATCAGTAAAGGTATGTCTACATCAGGCAGATTTTTGGAAATAACACTTAATCTTAAAGATATACCCGGCTCACTTGCCCACATTACTACCTTTTTAGCTGATGTTGGTGCCAATATATTAGACATACGCCATGACAGGTTTGGGGCTGGACTTCCCATTGGATTTTCAAGGGTAAATTTAGAGCTTGAAACAAAAAGTATGGAGCATATAGAGCAGATTGTTATTTCCTTGAAAAAAGCCGGGTTTGATGTTACTGTATGCTGAAACATATTAATGAAGGAGTAAATTGTATGAAAGCAGAATACCTTAACTGTGTAATGTCTGGTGTATTAGATGTGATAGACCAGTGCTTTCATGTAGAATGTAAAAAAGGCAAGCCTTATGTGTATCATTATGATATAAACTTAAACCATCTTTCTGCTGTTATCAGAATGGCTGGAGATAAAAAAGGGGCATTTGTTCTTGCACTTAGTGAAGATGATGCAAAAAAAATGGCAAGTGCTTTAATCATGGAAGAGAAGCAGTTTCTTGATAAAGATGTTATGGATGCTATTGGTGAAATTATTAATATGATTTCAGGAAGTGCAAAAGGAAAACTTACAGAGCTTGGATTTACTTTCAAACTAAGCACACCTGCATTTATCTTAGGAAAAGGAACAAGACTTTTTAAAGAAGTAGAATATGCACCATATATATGTGTTCCATTTTCAACAGAAATTGGAGATTTTACAATACAGGTTTCATTAAGATAATATTATAAAAAAGCAGTATAATATGAGTGAACCGATGATTTAAATATATTAGGCACTGCTGCAATGGGGTATAATTATTATGGATAAACTTACATCAGATGAAATATTACAATATTGTCTTGAAAATCTATCTGGAACAGTTTTTCATTCCTGTTACGGAGAAAAATGTATATTTTATAATCCTGAAAATAAACTGAAACATGGAATATATGTATTAACCATAAAAGAAAAAGACGGAAATAATGATAAAAGCTCTAATCTAAATAGAGAAGGTATATTCCGTATAAATTTTGGAGTTACAAAAAATACATTTATAAATAAATTTGGCTTCATACCTGCAAGACCTTTAAAAGGGAATACTGTTGATATGCAGTATGATTTTTCAACATTAAATATGCTTCTTCCACACCCAGTATATGCATGGATGGCATGGGTATCCATATTAAACCCTGATAAAAATTCTTTTTATAATATAAAGCAGTTTATTAATGAATCTTATGAATATGCAAAAGAAAAATACAATAAAAAAGTAAAGGTATAATAGGCATAAAAAGGTATATTGAATACTAATTTATATCAAAGATTTATTTTTCAGATTTAGCATATATTCAAATATTATAACATTAGCACATAATATATCTAAATTATTTATTTTTAGATACTTCGCTTTTCAAGCTCAGTATGAAATAGAGTTCTCACATTGCAGTCATTTTGAGCCTGAATTTATAAGGTGAAAAATCTAAATTATACATATTGCAAGGGGGCATAATATATTTTAAATTGTATAGTTTTAAGATACTGAACTTATCCAAAAATCTTAATTACCCCTTATTACAGCAGTCAAAAATTATATATTTATCAAATTGTATCCATATCTATTCGCTGGTTTTGATTATTTCCACAGGTTTATAATATTTTTTACATTCTTCATTAATACCACTTCTGCATTCTGCAATCACATTCTTATCTGATAAAAATTTATCTGCAATATCTTTATAGTTATGAAAATCAATACTGTTTTGCACATCAACTAATGATGTATCAAATAAAGCAAGTTTCTCTTTTGCAAGCATTAAAGCAGTTTTATTATCTTTATTTACAAGGCTGTCATCAGCTCCACGAGCAATTAACATCATTGTAATTATTTTATTTCCATTTGCTGCTGCTTCCATTAAAAGAGTATTATGCTTATCCCCATACCGTGCATTAATATCTGTTTGTGTATTATCAAGCAGTGCTGCAAATACATCATTTTTATTATAAGGAACACTGGCACAATAAAAAAGTGCTGTATTATTATCTTTATCTCTAATATCTACATCTGCTCCACCGCTTATTAATTCAAGCACTAAATCATAACTTTCATATTTGCCACCTGCTGCAATATGTAAAGGTGTTCTGCTGTCATTATCTTTTACATTTGGGTCTGCTTTATTAGCTATCGCAAAGTTTACCACACTGCGAATATAACCCTGCCCTTTATTTTCATTACTTTGTTCTTTTACAAGTATGTGAAGCAGGCTGTTATATTTATCCCAGTTAAGGGATGCCTGCTTTTCTATGAAAATATTTGCAAGCCGCACCCTGTTTGTCTGGTCTTTTGACTGGTCAAAACTATTTATTACATAATATATTAAATCAGGCTCAAGGCTTATTTTTGCACCACCTAATATTAGTTTCATAAATACATCAGGATTGCCGCCTATTGCTGCATAATAAACTGGATAATGTCCCTGTATCTTTTTATTAACATCAAGATTAGCTGCGACTGCTTTTTCTACAAGTCCAGCATCTCCAAATTCTGCACCAAGCATTAAAAGGCTTTCTTTATCTGAAAGCTCTAAATAAGCAGTGGTATTATCAAAATGATTTGCTTTTGCAATATCTAATGCTGTCATACCTTTTTTATTTTTCAATTTTCTATCAGGACTGCCTGTTAAAATAGATTTAACATTATCTTTTGCAGCTGCAATATGTAGTGGTGTATCACCATCTATATTCTGAATATTAATATCAGGCTTATAGGAAGAATATATTTGATAATAGTCCTGTGGTTTAATATGCAGAATTGTATTGCCGTTACTGTCTTTTGCATTAATATCTGCTTTATTTTCCATTAATATGCTGATACTTTCTTTTACATTAGCCATACTTATTGCATCAGTATACTGATATACATAAAAAAGCGGTGTTCTTTTGCCTGCATCTCTTCTATAAATATCTGCACCTTTAAATAAAATATATCTTAAAAAACCAGCATCATGGTCTGGTCTTGCAAGAGCAGCCATTAATGGTGTTATCTTATCCTTTCCAGAATGAGAATTAATATCTGCACCATTATCTATTAAAAACCTTGCCATATCAAAATAACCAAGGGAAATAGCAGTATAGAGTAATGTGTTATTACTGCCATCAGGTTTATTAATATCTGCACCATTTTTTATAAGCAGAGAAACAAGCTGGCTTTTATTTGCTTTCACAGCTTCAAAAAGCGGACGGCTTTCGTTATCATTTAATATATTCATATCTGCACGATACTTTTTTAAAAGATTAAGAGCATTTTCATTAGATGCAAAAAATACTGCAGGATATTTATTTGGGTCTGCCCCTTTTTCTAAAAGCACTTCTGCCATATCAATATGATTTAAGTAAAATGCATAAGCAAGTGGTGTAATTTCTTTATAGTTATTAATATTATTTTCTTTTAGAGAAACTAATCCAAGCTGATTTATATTAATGTCTTTACTTGAAAGCAATAGTTTAAATATATCATTTTCTCTGCCTGCAATGGCAATGTGCATCAGAGTTGTTTTACCTATAGTTTCATTATCTTTAATAACACTATATAAAATATTTGGATTAGTGCCGTTATCAAGTAGAAGTTTTACAATATCCAGCTCTCCATTAAAAACTGCTTGAACAAGCTGATTTTCTTTGTCTGTTAGTAAAGTATCATTTTTAAACTGATAACCACCACTAGCATCTTCTGCTGTATGGTTTGCTGATATTTCCTGATGTGCTGCTGTATAACCGTCATCTTCTTCAAAATAATCATCTGAAATATTCTGAGCAAAACTACTGCCTGCATATAAAAAAATAGATATTATTAAAATTATATACTTTTTAACCACATTAACTCCATATTGACTACTACAACTAAATTAATATATATGACAAAAAAACACAACGAAAAATTCAATATTAATTATACATTATCATGTCATACTGAGCCTGAAAGGCGAAGTATCTAAAAGAAAATATCAGTTAAATATATTACAAACTAATATATAATATATTTAATTTAGATTTTTCGCCTGTGAAATCAGGCTCAAAATGACTATGGCACAAAATTTTAGGTCAGTCCAAACTTTATTAAACCATTATAAAACGATACAATAAAAATAAAATCATAACATATATATAATTTCTTAAATAAATTTATATTTACAGACTTTGTTTCACAGGCTCTCACTATTTCTTTTAAGGCACTGTTTTATTAATCAGTGCTTTTAACTGGTCTAATTTTTCAAAATATTTCTGCAAATATTTTTTTGATTTAATATTTATTTTTTCTTCATATTCTTTTCTTGTAACAAATCGGGCATTATCTATTGAAAAACCAGAACTATTATAAAATGATTTTACAGCAAGTCCGTCTTTATCTGGGTATAATATTCTATTTTCATCACTTTCTAACAAGAATGCTCTTTCTTTATCATGACATGATGAGCATAAAACAGTTTCTTTTCGGACAGTATGTGGATAAGTTACTTTCCATCTGTTTGCAATCATATTATTTTCCTGACCTGTAACTAAATCTTTATATGTATTTGTAGTAAATATAATTTTAGACGGTTTTGCAGGCATATATTTTCCAGTATCATTATCTATCACAAGCGGCGGTCTTTCATTTACACGCATAAAGCTGCTTTTAAAATATTCTTCGCTTATCTGTGGCAGCTCTTTTACAAATTCAGAATATGAGCTTTCTCTAAACCTTAAATAAAATGTACCAAGCTCCATAGGGGAATAAGCTGCATGGCATGAAATACAAGCAACTTTATCATGACCTTTTATGCTGTGCTCTATAATGCTTATATCATAAGTATGGCAGGAAAGGCAGTCTTTTGCTTTTTCACTGCCCTGTATATTATTTTTTGAATGGCAGTCTATACACTGCATGCCTGCTTCATAATGAACATCGGTCAGCATTTTTAAATAGTATTCGCCATCTTTTTGTATACCTCTTTTATATCTTTCATGGTCTTCCCTTATTCCAAGCCCTGTATATTCTATCCCTGTATATGTATCTTTATGGCATGTAAGGCAGTCATCAATTTTAGGTTTTGATATATTTTTACCGCTTCCTTTATGGCAGTCTTCGCATTTAGATATATGGCATGAATTATAGCAGTGTTTTTCACCAAACTCCTCATCAAACTGGCGAAAAGTTTTATCTATAAAGGCTTTTTCTTTATTTTTACCAGTCATCACTATATCATCAATACTGCATTCTGTATGACAGTCTAAACATACCTGTTTTTTGTTATATTCTGGATGCTCTGCATAAACTGCACTAGCGAATAAAAGGCTTATGAACATCATCATTAAGTATTTTTTCATAATCTATATCCTGCTGATAATATTTACTGTCTTTTTCACTGTGGCATACAATGCACTTCATTACATCTACTGCCTTTACTATTTCATTTCTGCTTAATGGGCTTGAGCCAGAACGCACAATATCTGATTTTGATTTAAACTTACCATTTTCCACTGCATATATAGAATTTAGCGGCACTGGGCAGTTATCACACCTTACAGCTGATGTTAAAGTGTCATCTTGAGCTGAAAACAGCCCGTCACCAAATCCATAGAAAAACAGTGTAGAGTGGCAGTTTTCACATTGGACTGCTTTTCTACCTGTATTATGACCATAAAATGGAGCATATTTCATCTGTGGTTTTCCCCTGAAATCTACCATTTTATCATTTGATACAATATTGCCGTTTTTATCAATATGTGTTAAAAATGTCTGACAGCCGGGAGTAACAGGGGCTATTTTTCCTTTCTGGTTAAAGGCTAAAGGAAACGGATAAAATGTTCTTAAATCTTCTGTTTCTACAAACTGTCCAACTGTTTCTTTATTTTTAACAAAGTCATACATAGTTTTAGTTTCATTATATTCCACATGGCAGCCATAGCACTGTATCACATTAGCAGAATGGCATGTATAACATTCCATTCTACTGTGTCCTGCAATATTATGCTCCATAGTTCCTGTAATTACTTTTACTTCTCTTTCTTTACCTGTTCTTTTACTCATTAATATTATTTTATTATCTTTTTCATATACATTAGAATAAGGTCTGCCTTTATCTGTAAGCACCATACTGCTGCCGTATTCTATTTTATCAATATATGATGTGCCTTTTAAATAAGGCACCATATTTTCTTTAACAGCAGGGGCAGTTTCTGGTTTTTCAGTATAAGAGCCGTGGCAGCTTTCACAGCTTACTTCTATCTGCTCATACATATTTTCATAATAATATCCGTCCCCCATTATTTCCATAGTTGTATGGCAGTCTATACATTCCATACCTTTTGCATGGTGAATATCATCTTGGAAATGACGGGTGTTTCTTAAACCGCTTGTAAGGTTTGGTCCTGGAATACCATCTTTTAACGGCACAAGTGCATTATTACCATCATACTCTCCTTTATAAGATAAGGCAATTCTGCCGCTTCTATTGTGGCATGCAAGGCATACTGTATCATCTGGCAGAGTTTTCATTTCATGAGTAACAGAATGTATGCTTTTTCCCTGCATTGATTTATCATTTCCAGAATATTCTCCAAAATCCCCATAAGGAAAATGGCATGCGGAGCAGCCTGATGAATGAACTCCTTGATACCCCATATCTGCTGCCTGACCAACATGGCATGCAGAACAGAATTTTCTATACATATCTGCAGAAATTGTATCATATTCTGAAATATTATCTATTGTGATAATATTTCCGTGTTTATCGTATGCTTTATCATTATTATTTTGAGAATAAAGCCTGCCATTTTCTTCACCCCATGCAGCAAGGGTATTTTTTATAATACCAGTATTTGTAAGCATTAAAGAAGATGATGCTCTTTTTACTTCATATTCATGGCATCTGCCGCAAGTCTGCATCCATACAGACGGGTCTGACGGATTATTTCTTCCATACATATTTTTATGGGCATTATCTTTATCCATGGTTAAAGAACTGCCACCATGGCAGTCTGTGCAGGATAAATCAAGATGGGATGATGAAACAGTTTCTATGCCATCATGGCATGATATACATGACGATATTTCTTTATTATTATCAATAAAAAAATAATAAACAACTGCAAAAACAAACAGCAGCATTAATATTAAAAACACTATTTTTTTCATAATTAATAATACTACTAATTTATATTTTTTTCATTAAAAATTATCATTTTACAACCATTTATTAAGCAATAGTATTTTTTACTATAATATAAATATAGATGTAAGAAAGAGTATAATTTTAAAGACTTTAAATTTAATTTTTGAATGAATAAACATTATTTTAAAACTTGATATTAATTACTTATTAAAATAAACTGCAAAGTATAATATTTCTAAGGGGAAGCGCTGCTTCCCCCTAAAATATAAACATCTAAAACTACTGCAAACTAGCAGCCAGACACTCTTGGTTTTTTAGCTTTTTTTGCTTTTTCTGCATCAACAGAAACTGCATCACCAGCTTTAAATTTGTTACCTTTTACTTCAATAGTAACTTTGTCACCATCTACAGAAACTACTGTTCCTGATTGTGGAGCTGCGAAAGCAAAGCTGGCAGCTGCAAATGTTGCTAATACTACAAGTGCGATTTTTTTCATAATTCACCTCATCATATTTTATGGAGCATCTACTCCTTATATTTTTAGCTGATTAGAACATAAACTGCATATAAACTTCTACTGTATTAAAGTCTTGATAATGTAGAAAGTGGATAAATGTTGTAGACCATCTATCATTTTATTTAACTTATTCTTTTTTGAAATAAAAATCAATATAAAATAATACATTATTATAATTCCTTAATCATAGCTTTTTACTATATATATCAAGAAATATTTGCATTATTATAGATATATTCTACCCTTTAACTATGACTTTTAATTTTATAAATCCTACTATTTTTATATCAATTAAAAACTTAATTCAGTATTATTTATAATAGTGTTATATTATAGTTTTTATAATTTTATCAAATTTATTAATATCATATTGAAAGTGATAAGGCCAAGTATCTAAAAACACATATAATTAAAATATATTATATACTGATGTAATAAGAAATAATTTAGATTTTTCGCCTTTAAAATCAGGCACAAAGACTGATACACAATGCTTTTAAAAAGCGATTTCTATAAATAAGTTTCCATAAGTATGTCCGTAGGGCTGAGTAGTATATTCCTTTGTATAGACTGTCCATATATAACCTGCCCTTATACCATAATATGATACCACAATACCACAGGCAGCATCCCACCTTAATATATTAGTATTATATCCAAAATCACTTGTGCTGTTATTACCTGATACAAAAAGATTATAAAGCACAACTCTTGGTCCGCCACCTGCAAAAATATATACAGATAATTTATCGCTGTGCACTGGTGCTGCATCTGTTAAAGCATTAATTTTCTGCACTCCAAAATCATTATCTAAATTATACCCTATCCGAAATGTGCCGTAAGCCCCTATATGAGTATCTGCATTTCCAAGAGCCACATCCAAAGTGCCTAAAAAATCCATTGAAAAATAATCAGTTTTAAATATATATGCTCTGCCTGTCCACTGGTAATATGGATTTATGATAAATTCTGTGCCTATCTGGTTATCCCAGCCATAAAAAAGACCCTTATCAAACATTATATGTATAAATGACTGGGCTTCTTCCCCCAGTGCATAAGGTCCTGTAATACCTACTTTTATACCTATATGCTCTAATGTATTTGGAGTTCTGTTATAAATACCCGCATTAAAATATAGAAAACCTCCGTATGGGTGCTCATTTTCAGGCACATAAGTGCCTATATAGTCTGGTGTATACATTTCCTGATTTATACTTAAATGAAATCTTGTAAAGTGCAGTTTATTATAATTAACAATGGATACATTTTTTGCCCAGCTCATTTTATTATCTTCTGTAAAATAATCATATTCTTTAGATGTGTATCCAAAGCGGATACCATTTGTATAATTTCTATCGGTATGTATAAAACTTATTTTATCATTTTCCCACATACCATAGATAGTATGTTTTTTATAAGGTATGAATTCTGATGCTTCTGCACTGACATAAAAAATTAACATAAAAAACAGGCTGAAATTATATGAAATTACTTTTTTATACAAAATTTACACTCAAAAATAAGATAAATATTAAACAGTTTTTTAAAATATATTAAGTGAAATAGCATTAATCCAGCTTAATATTATTGAATTAATATAATCATTTATTGTAAAATTATATTTTATATTTGTAAAGGCTGAAACAGTATACAAATTATTCATAAATGTATTGTATTTTAAAAATAGTTTTATAATCTATTCAGATATGAAATAAGTAATGCCGATTCACTTTCATATTTTCAGCAGCAAAATTATAATATAAAAGTAGTGATTAAAAACAGTCGGGGTTTGTAATACAGAAATAATATTCTTGATAAATAGTGTAAAACTATTATAGCAATATACATAGTTACAATATGAAAACACACTAATTATTATAGATTTAGCTGCATTTAATTTTTAAAAAATATAAAATTTGGTTAGGTGATAATATGAATATTTCAAATGTAACAAATAATATAAGAGCGGGTATTAACCCGCTCTTAATAATTATATTTCTTTTTTCTCTTTTAATTCATCATACCATCTGCCATGGTGCGCTTTTGCATAGCTTTCAGGAACAACTCCTTTTGTCATACCCATAAAAGATGGACGGCTTGCAGGATGACCTACACTTAAATAAATATGTCCGATAATGACTGCAACCATTATTGCCATGCCAGCATCATGCACAGGGTATGCCCACCTTACAACCTCTACTGGGAACAGCTCTTTAAACCACATCATGAAGCCAGTAACAACCATAACAACAGCACCAAAAATAGTAAGGACAGAATTAAGTTTTTGACCGCCGTTAAAATAATCCTGTTTAGGAATATTTTTAGCTTTACCAATTAATTCTAATGGAAAAACTGCTAAAAATTGGAAATCACGCTTACTCCAGCTAAATGCACTTTTAGTCCACTGCAAAAAGCCTTTTCTATCCATTAATATCATAAAAGGTGTTGGAAGTAAAAAAGTAACAGCAAAAACTCTATGCACTATTTGAAGAATTTCAGGCACTTTAACTCCTAAAAATAATGGAAGCCCTGTTAATACAAGCATAATGAAACTGATTGCATTAGTCCAGTGTGCTATCACAATAAATTTGCTAAATCTTTGTATATATCTTTCATTACTCATGGTCATCTCCTCCATGTTTTGAGCCGCCTGTTACAGTATTTACAATAGCAGCACCAGCAACTGCCACAACAGCAGCTCCTATTAATACTTTGCCAGCAGGCTGTATTTTATCTTTCCATACATTTAAGCTTGGAGCAAGCTGAGGCTCATCAGGCAGACCATAAACAGATGGTTTATAAGGAAGCACATACATCATCGCTCCGCCTTTTATAGAATTATCAGTTTCTACATTATATGTGCATGCATCAGGATATTTTGCTTTTAATACTGCAAGTCTTTCATTAGCTATTTTCACCATCTCTTCACGAGTGCCAAAAAGTATAGCATCTGCTGTGCATGTTTTAGAACATGATGGCATATATTTCCTGTCATATCCGTTTTCAATATATTTTGCAACCCTGTCTATACATAAGTTACATTTAGTAGATTTTTTAGTTTCTTTATCTACATGCGGCACACCAAAAGTGCAGTTTATTTCACAATATCCGCACCCTATGCATTTGTCTATATCATGAGAAACAATACCTGTTTCCTCTTTTTGAAGTGCATTTGTTGGGCAGCCAAGAACGCAGCCCGCAATACCACAGTGCATACACTGAAATTTAAGGAAATCCCATCTTACTTTGTCATTTACCATATTTTCTTTCATACGGATTAAAGTGTATGTTTTACTGCTTAAATCCTTATGTGACTGATAATCACCATCAAAAGGGGTTTTATCAGCAGGCAGGTTTTTCCACTGTTTGCAGGCTACTGAGCAGCCTCTGCATGCAGAGCATTTCTCCACATCATGCAGCATAGCAATTTCTACGGCCATATTATCCTCCTAAATTATTCATACACCGGCACATCAACCTGTGCTATACGGCGTATTGCATTACAAAATGTATCAATATCTTTATCTGTTGTAAAATATCCCGGGCTAAGCCTTACTGTCCCTTGCGGAAAAGTTCCTAAAAACTGATGAGTTAAAGGGGAGCATTGCAGTCCAGACCTTGTCTGTATATCATAGTTTTGGTTTAATACTGCCCCAACATCTTCTGCATCCCACCCTGACACATTAAAAGAAAGCACCGCAGTCCTTGCCATATCAGGCTTTGGACCATAAAGTGTTATATTATCAAAGTGAGATAAATATTCCCACAGTCTTTCAATGTGATAAAGCTCTCTTTCAGCTATATTTTTTATGCCCGTTTCATTTATAAATTTCAGCCCTTCTCCCATAGAGATAATACCTGGAACATTATGAGTGCCTGCTTCAAAGGCTTCAGGCCAGTTTACAGGCTGATATTCAGAACTGGAATCAAACCCTGTGCCGCCCTCTCTAAAAGGACGAAGTTTAAATATTCTTTCTCCCAGCACTAATATTCCTGTTCCCTGCAGTCCATACAGGCTTTTATGTCCTGCTGCTGCAAGCATATCTACTGGCATATTGCGCATATCAATAGGCACAATTCCTGCAGTCTGGGCTGCATCTAAAAGCAAATAGCCGCCTTTTTCTCTGACTATCTGCCCTAATGTTTCCACAGGCTGCAAAGCTCCAGTTACATTTGAGCTGTGACATACTACTGCAAGTTTTGTTTTCTCAGTTACAAGTTTTTTAAATTCATCAATTATCACATAACCATATCTATCACAAGGGGCTATATCTAAACTTATGATACCATCCCTTGCCATTGCCTTTAAAGGTCTTGATACAGAGTTATGCTCTGTTGATGTTATGACTACATGGTCGCCTTTATTTAGGAAACCTTTTAAAGCCATATTTAAAGCATCTGTTGCACTGTAAGTAAATATTATGCGAAAATCTTCCAGCAGGTTAAAAAAATCTATAAAACCTTTTCTCACTGCCTGCACTCCATTTAATGCTTTTGCAGCTGTGTTATGGCTGCCTCTGCCTGGTGTGCCAGTGCCTTCTGAAAGTATTTCTATTACTTTCCTGCCTACATTAAAAGGCTTTGGAAAACTTGTCGCAGCATTATCTAAGTATATCATTATGGTTTCACGAGGCTTCCTTTTGCAGCAAAGCCTGTATCTTTCATTAATATGTCAAGATGAATAGATGCCCAGCCTTCTTTACCTGCACTGTTATTATCTTCGCCAATATATGTTTTTAAGTAACTGTTACATTTATGGCATAAGTCAATACGCATATCAGGTTCATCATCACTGTCTTTTATACTCATCTTTTTCTGGTCAATGTTTTCACAGTATGGGCAGCCTATTCTTTTATAAACCCATTCTGTGCCACAGTGGTCACAGTGCAGAAAACGCTGTCTGCCCCTTTTAGTATGCTTAAAAAATGCAGTAGATGCCATTTTACCACATACAGGACATATTCCTTTCTGCCACAGATTATCACTGATAAATTTTTCAATGTCTGCCTTTATTCCACTTAATGCTTTCCTTATTGATACCCATGCAAAATATTCAAGCTGCTCTTTTGCAGCACCTAAATTCTCTGCCATTTCATTAAGAAATTTGTCATCATCTTCAAGAACTGCTTTTATTATGCTGCTGCATTTATCTTGAGATAACTCTTTTACAGCTTCAAAAAAATTCTGCACTTCTTCAGGAAGCTCAGCAGTAAGGCTTTTATCATTGTTTTTACATATTGTATAAAATACTGCTCCAGCCTTATTTTCTATACCAAAATCAATATCGGTTAAAAATAAAGGTGTGCCTGACATAAACTGCTCTTTAATAGAATCCATATTATGCACTTCCGTTAAAGTATCACAGTTTTCAAGCATTTTTTCAAAAACAGTATTTAAAGCAGCAATATCTTCTAAATAAGGATGGCTTTTCACCCATTTTTCTACTGCTTCTAATGCATTTCCCATTATTTCTATGCTCCTGCTTTTACTACATTAACAAGGCATGCTTTAGTTTCCTGTATCCAGGTATTTGGGTCCCCTGCATCAATAGTTAAAAGGTTTGTGCTTGCAGCACTGCTTAATCCTTTAAAGCCCCAGTTATAAGGCATCCAAACAACAGTGCATTCCTCACCATTAATATTTAATGTATGGATACGGTTTGTTACCATTGCTTTAACTACCACTTCACCCCTTGCAGAATTAACTTTAACTTTTTCACCATTTTTTACACCAAGTTTTTCTGCTAAAGAGACAGGCATTTCTATAAATGTTTCTTTTACAAGCTCATTAAGCCATGGCACATTTCTTGTATATGCACCAGAACACCAGTGTTCAGAAACTGCTGATGTGCAAAGAACATAAGGGAAATCTTTTTTATCGCCTATTTCTTGAAATCCTTTTACCCTAGGATAAATCAAGCATGGGTTAGATGCCACATTTTCATGCAGAATATTTTTAGTAGGACTTTCTACAGGCTCATAAAATTCAGGGAACGGACCATCACCCGGAGTATATGATACATCACGAGGTAAAGATCCTTGTGCTTCAGGGTCCGCATAAACAGCACCAAAAATACGCCCTACACCTTCACCTGACATACGGAAAGGTTTTTGACCATTTGCTGTATCAGGGCCGTCTACTGCTGATGGAACATCAGGAACATCATATCCTGTCCATCTTCCAGCATTTTCATCCCACCATACAAGTTTATTATTTTCATCATAAGGTCTGCCATTTTTATCACATGATGCTCTGTTATAAAGAATATGGATATTGCCAGGCCATGTCCATGCATATCTTGGGAATATACCAAGATTGCCCGGGTCTGTTTGAAAATCTTTTCTTAAAGTCTGGTTTTCTCCGTTTGCATAAATTCCTGCATATACCCAGCAGCCAGTTGAAGTAGAACCATCTGCCTGAATTTCGCCTATGCTTTTAAGAAGCTCACCAGTTTTATGATTATATCCGTTAATTTCTTTTAATACAGAATCAGACCTGTTATCAGCAGGATAATCCCATTTAACAAGTTTAAAGATTTTATCTTTTTCTTCTGTTGAATCAGCATATTTTTCTCTGATTTTTTGGAAAAGCAGGTCAATTATTTCTATATCTTGTTTAGCATCACCAAGTGGTTTTAAACCAGCATAACGCCACTGAACAAGACGGCTTGAGTTAATCAATGTTCCTTCTTTTTCTAAAAATGATGCAGCAGGCAGTAAAATAACTTCTGTATCTATTGTGCTAGGGTCTACACCTTCTCTTTTCTGCCAAAAACATGAAGTTTCTGTTTCAAATGGGTCAGCACAAACAAGCATTTCTAAATTTTCAAGACCAGCTTGAACAATATTTAAGTTAGGGCTTGTAACAAGCGGATTTTGACCTGTAATATATAAGAATTTCATTTTCTTTTCTAAAGCTGTTTCAAAAATCCTATATATAGAATAGTTTTGCCCTGCATTTATTTTTGGTAAAAGAGGATAGCAGAAATCATTTTCAGCATTTGCATTTTCACCAAACCATGATTTCATTAAATTTACCATAAACTTTCTACGGAAAGTTCCTGAACTTTGTGTCCAGTCATATAAAGTCTGCTGTCTGTGGTTTGGAGTGTTTAAATAACCAGGATAGTAGTTAAATAAAACAGCAAAATCTGTAGAACCTTGAACATTTGGCTCACCACGAAGAGCATTAATACCTGTGCCCGGTTTACCCACATTGCCAAGTAAAAACTGCATAACTGTAAAACTGCGGATATTTTGAACACCAACTGTATGCTGAGTCATACCAAGTGCATACATAACTGTTCCAGGACGGTTATTTATCATAACTTCTGCAATTTTTTTAATATCTTCTGCAGGAATACCTGTAATATTTGAAGCAGTTTGTAAATCATAGCGTTTATAAAACTCACGCATTTTCATCATAACACTGTCTGGATGAGTAAGAGAATCAACAACAGGTTTACCATTAGCATCAAGCTGATAAGCCCATTTTTTCTTATCATAAGAATGTGTTGCTTCATTATAGCCTGAAAATAAGCCATCATTAAAATCATAATCTTTTGAAACAAGCATTGCTGCATTTGTATGTGTTAAAAGATAATCTTTATCATAGCTTTCTGTTTCAAGAATATAGTTAATAATTGCCCCAAGAAATGCAATATCTGTTCCAGGACGGATTTGAGCATGAATATCTGCTAATTTTGATGTTCTAGTATATCGTGGGTCTACATGAATAACAACAGCACCCTTGTCTTTAGCTCTCATAATCCATTTAGCACTCATTGGGTGGTTTTCAGCAGCATTAGAGCCTTCTATCAAAATAACTTTAGCATTTTTTAAATCCTGCCATGTATTTGTCATAGCCCCTCTGCCAAAAGCTGTTGATAATGCAGGCACTGTTGATGAGTGACAAAGACGAGCCTGATGCTCTAAAAAAGCAACACCCAGCATTTTTGTCATTTTAGCAATAAGATAGCATTCTTCATTATGCACCTGTGCTCCGCCAACAAAACTTAAAGCATCACACCTGTTTACATTATAAGTTTTGCCATTTTCTGTTTCCTGAGATATCCAGTTATCATCACGAACCTGCTTAATTTTTGATGCGATTTTGTCAAGAGCTTCATCCCAAGAAATATCAACCCATTTGTCGCTTTTTGGAGCTCTGTATTTAGGAGTTAAATTACGGTTTTCAGAGTTTGGTATTACAGACATTGAAGCACCTTTACTGCAAAGACCGCCCTCATTAACTATGTGGTCAGAGTCACCCTCCAGATTAATCATTTTTCCGTTTTTAACATAACCAACCATGCCGCATCCACAGGCACAGAATGTACAAATAGATGTGTATTCTTGTGCATCATCAAGCTTAAAGCCTTTGACTGCTGCTTTTACAGATGGGATATTAAAACCAAAGCCTGCCAGTGAAAGACCTGCTCCTGCAGCTGTAGTTTTAAGTAATGTTCTTCTGCTTACTTTCAAAGTAGCACCTCCCAATATTACTTGGATAAAAGAATGCTTAGCATATTTAACTTCAATAAAGGTAGAAAATCTGATTGCTGTATAAATATTCAAAAACAATCTTTTTCCTTATTTCTATATTATCACATATTTTTTATTATTACAAGATAAAATTAGTCTCATTATATATAGAAAAATATATATCTTTCATTATAACTGCTTATTTATCAATATATTATACCATAAATTTCGTTTTTATTTATAAACATATTTTTATTTTTTTAAATATTATAAAACATTGTTATATTTTATAATATACAAGAAAAAGCAGACAATATTACACATTTTAACAATTTATTAGTATTTTTCAAGATGTATGAAAGAATATTTATTTCATATTAAGACATATAATACATAAAAAAACTTTTTTCACTAAAAATTATATCTTATAACATTGAATTTTAATTAAATTAAATAAAACATTTATTTTAAAACAGATACTTTTTAGATAAAAGTATTATTGTTTATATTAATATATGACTATTTTGGACTTACTAAAATTATGTATTGCAGTCATACAGGTTTGCATACCATAAATCATTTTGAGCTTGATTTTTTAAAGGCGAAAAATCTAGATTATATAATTACAGAAATGTATAATATATTTAAATTATATCATTTTTAGATATTTCGCCTAAAAGGCTCAGTAAGACTATGCAGTGACAAAACATGAATTTGCCCAAAAATTATGGCTAAGCCACTAAATAAATGTATTTTTTCTTTATAAGGCATAAGTTTAAAAAAATTATAATTTTTATATTACAGCTTTATGGTTATTCTGCTGATGCATCATACCCCATATATCCAAACTTACCTGATAAGATTTGAGCTGCTTCTATTAGAAGCGGTGCTATTTCATTTTCTATTCTTTCCATACTCATACGGACTTTTGGACCAGATACACTAATACCTGCAATTACTTTACCCATAAAATCAAGCACTGGAGCAGCTACACAATGAACATCATTTTCATATTCTTCTATATCAAGAGCATATCTGCACTCTCTCACATTTGAAATATCTTTTAAAAGTGCATCTATATCAGAAATAGTTTTATCAGTTAACTTTCTAAACTCTTTATTTTCATAAAGTGCTGTAATCTCTTTATTACCAAGTGTGGAAAGCTGTGCCTTACCAATAGCAGTTGCATAAGCTGGACCTACATTACCAATCCTTGGCATTACTCTGACAGGCTCATCTGTTTCTATAACATTTAAATAAACCACATTACCATGACGAAGAACACCTATATATGTAGATTCATTTAATTTATTTTTTAAATCAGTTAATACCTGATGAGAAATATCTATTAAATTTAACTTATTAATATATGCCTGCGAAATCTGAAATGTTTTAACACCTAGACGGAAGTTGCCTGTATATTTATTATGCTCCACATAACCATATCTTTCAAGATTAGCTAAAAGTTTATTAACATTGCTTTTTGTAAGCTCTAATGTAGAGACTATTTCACTCATGGAAAGCTCATGCTCGCAGTTACCTAAAAGCTCTAAAATATCTATTGCATTGCTTACAGCCTGAACAGCATACTCAGACTTTTCTCTTTTAATTTTATTTTTTTCCCCACGCATATAAGCCCCCATTTTTACAATTATAAAACGATATTTTAGGTTTATTATATACTAGTCTTATTATATGATTTTTGTCAAGCAATAAATATTTTTATATACAATTTTTCATAAGCAGTTATCCAAAAATATGAAGTATAAATATATAATATATTGCATAATATATAATAATATTTTAAGTTGTTTTAAAATCATTATTTATTAAATCTATTTTTTGCAAAATAACTGCATTCTCATTTAAATCCTGCTTTTCTATAATGCCATGTCTATAATTGATTAGAATATTTTTTTAAAATTTTTCTCTAACTTTCCCATATTCCTTTAAATATGTCATTATATCTTTTTGTTTCATCTTCTTTTCCCTGCTGAAAAAGTGGCGGCTCAATACACAGTTCTTCGCCACCTGCCAAAATACATTCTACAAAAACCAGTTTTGCTTTTGATGATATATCCTTATGCAGATATAACATTCTTTTAGGCTGTAAATTATTTATTTTACATATATACAGTGCTTCTATAAGCATATCTGCATCGTATGAAAAAAACAGCCTGCCATTATGCTTTAAACTGCCTTTTGCAAATTTTACAACATCTTCTATATTCATAGTTATTGTAAAGCGTGCTTTATTTGCTACTTCATTTTCAGCTGTTCTGCCTGTACCTGCATGTCTGTATGGCGGGTTGCATACTACTGCGTCATAAAGTTTTTCTTTTTTCATTTGCCTTATATCTTGATTAACAAGTGTTATTTTATCATGCATATTGCATAATGATACAGTCTGCTTTAAGCATTCAAACATTTCATTTTGCATTTCTATGGCAGTTACTTTTGATTTATATGCTTTTGCAATTAATGCAGCAATAACACCACTTCCACTGCCTGCATCCGCTATATGCCACTTTTGCCTTGCATGAGTAAACCATGCTAACACAAGCGAATCACAGCCAAAGCGAAAGCCATTATTTTTAAGCTGACATATTGTTACATCATTAAAAATCATACTGTTAAATGTATATTCCACTGCTGCTCCTTAAAAAATATATAAAATGTGTAAATTAGTCTAATACTTCACATTTTCACTTGACACTAAATGATTTTATATTAACTTATATGATTATGAAAATTAAATCCTTTTTATCAAAATTAGAAAATTTTTTCTTTCATATTACTCCGCCATTTTATCTGACAGCTGTAATACTTGGCTGTTTAACAGTCCTGCCTATGCTTATTTCGCCATATATTGATAAAAAAAATGACGAATATAAAATCTCACTTATGCAGGAAACTATGCGTCTTAACAATCTTTCTCTTGAAATATATGAGAAAAACAAAACTATTACAGACCAGCAAACAATACTTATGACTGACTATGCTCTACGGCAGTGTTCTGCAAAAAGATTAAGCTCTAAAGAGCGTATAGAGCTTGCTTCTATAATTACAGAGCAGGCAAAACTTCATAACCTTGACCCACTGCTTATTATTGCACTTATACAGGTTGAAAGCACTTTTAATCCTTATGCTCAGTCTCATAAAGGGGCAAAAGGTCTAATGCAGCTTTTACCAGATACTGCACGATATATTAATAAAAAAACTGGTCAGGGTATGCCTGAAAACAGTAATCTTTTTGATACAGAAACAAATATTACTCTTGGCACTGCATATATGGAATACCTTTTAAACAAAACAAAAGGCAATCTTGAATATGCTCTTGCTGCCTATAATATGGGACCTGCTAATATGTTTAGGGCAAAAAGAGAAAACAGACTGCCAAAAGCATACAGCAATAAAGTATTAAAAGAATATAGTAAACTGCAGAAGGCAGTTAATGCTGTATATATTGCTCAAAATTAGCATACCTTATATTCTTCAATATATCTATTAATATATTGAGCAGTTATTTCTATGATTTCGGGCAGTTTTTCTGCAATACATTCAGAAAGTTCTGTTCCTGCTGCATAAGATTCTGGCACAACACCTATTAATGTAACAACTTCTGGAGCATGGGAATGAAGCTCTGCCTGAAAAAGTGTTTCTTGAAAGCCTATCTGGTGCGGTGATATTTTCATTGGCACACGAGACAGCATAATATCATCTTTATTATATACTTTAATTGTGCCGGGCTCTTCTTTTAAAGCTATCGCATCAACTGCTATTAAAATATCTGCTTCTACAAATTTATGAAAAGATAATATACCAGTAGTTCCACAGTCGTATATTTCTACATTTTCAGGCCACTGCATTTTTTCAAGCTCTTTTATAACATGTATACCTACACCTTCATCAGATAATATATAGTTGCCAACTCCCATAACAATAATTTTTTTCATTATAACTCCTTTTGTTATTTATTTATATCTCTACCAAGCATAAAATATTTCAACTTATCAAATGCAGCAGGCTCTGTATTTACAGCTCTGCCTGTTGAATCATAGACTTCAAGAATATCTAGTTCATACTGTTTTAAAACTATATAGTGGCTTTTTTTATCAACTTCTATATAGCCGGTTCTTTCATTAGGATTATCTTCAGGTCTTGTATAAGACACAACAAACCCTGTAACTATTTCACCATCTTTACAATGTGCTTTTACAAAATGGTTTACTGATTTACTCATTTTAAATAAAGATACCATACTATCTGCCCTTGCTGAAAAATTGATTTAAGGTTGTAATATCTATAGATGAAAGCGGCATAATAAAAGGCTCACTGCCTTGAATAAATAATATTACATTACCGCCCTTAGCTTCTAAATCTACACTGTATCTGTTTGGAAATGTAATAGTTTTAACATTTCCTTGAACTTCTTTATATGGAATTTTTAATATCTGCATATTAGTTCTTAATTTATTTTTCATCTGCCTTTGAGCCTGCATATAAACTTCATACTCCTGCTCATCAAGATATCCATTAGAAAGTTCATAAATCTCCTGCTCACTGTAATCTATATAAATTGCACCCTGATATTCTTTTTCATATATTATTTTACTTCGTTTATCAAATACAGGAAATACCTGTCTTCCAAAGTATTTATTTACTTTTACATCTAAATTCTCATCATTTAAATCCACATTGTAATAAGACCTGCCTTTTTTATACAAAAAGATATTTGATACATTATCTGGATAATTATCAAGCTCTAAATATGTATTATTATTAAATTTTATGCGAGAATACTGGTCGCTTTTAATATACCACACTTGAAGATTAGCTTTATTTACTGTATTTAAAAATACTTCTAAAGGCGCACTGATATTGCTTGCAAGTTTAGAGCCTTGAATAAATACAATACATTCACTG
Source organism: Mucispirillum schaedleri ASF457 (assembly GCF_000487995.2). Lineage (NCBI taxonomy): Bacteria > Pseudomonadati > Deferribacterota > Deferribacteres > Deferribacterales > Mucispirillaceae > Mucispirillum > Mucispirillum schaedleri. The sequence goes on along the minus strand of NZ_CP097562.1, from coordinate 1,833,430 downwards.
TCTAAAATATTAAAAATTGGCTTGCAAAATGACTGTATTGGATTAAAAAATAAAACAAATACAATCATTACAATTATTTTTTTCATCAGCTCCTCAAAAATTTCTATAAAGCAATCTTTATAATTGATAAATTATATCTTTTATTATACACTTATTATATATCTTTAACCAAAAGTAGGAAAAATGAAAAGTAAAATTTTTATATTTTTAATATTTTTTATTGTTTTTGTTTCAAGCTGTGCCAAATTTAAAGGTGCTGATGCCTATTTATATATCCCAGAATACTATTTAAACAGTGCACAATCTGCCTATGATAATGGCAATATATCTGCAGCACTAATGATTGCCAAAAAAAAATGCGATAATTTAGATTTTGAAAGCTGTAATCTGCTGGGTATAATGTCTCTTGAAGGAAAATATACTAGCCAAAGCGACAGCACTGCATTAAGGCTTTTTGCAAAAGGGTGTGTTAATAAATACCCAGCATCATGTTTATATCTTGGTAAAATGTATGATGAAGGCAGAGCTGTAAATATAAATGATAAAAAAAGAGATACATATTATCAAATGGCTTCTACTGATTTTTTAAAAAACTGTCAGGATAATAAAAGCAGCGACTGTATGCAGCTTGGTCTTATGTATCTAAACAACTATATATATGACCCTTACGAAGAAGGCTTAAATTATATTAAAAAATCATGCTCTATGGGTTATGGAAAAGGATGTGCTGCTGCAGGTGATTATTATTTTTATAATATGGATAATAAAACAGAAGCATTTTCTTTCTATGAAAAAGCATGTGCAAACCATAATCCTGAAGGCTGTTTGAAATTAATAGATATGTATAATACTTACAAATTTACAGAGCTTAATAATGCTAAAAATATTATTGCTCAGTCAGAAAAAATGTGTAAAAGCGGTGCATCTAATCTGTGTGTATATCTTGGCAATATGTATAAGCGATACACTAGAATTTCAAGAATAGATAAAGAAAAAAGTTACGATTATATTTTCTCTTCATGCGATTTTAATAACCCTTATGGCTGCAAGCTGCTTGGGGATATGTATTCTATTGGCTATGGTGTTGCAGAAAATGAAGGCTCTGCTTTAAGATATTATGATAAAGCATGCCAGCTGGGCTTTACTGCCGCCTGCACTTTAAAGTAATATACATGGTGATAAAATGAAAAAGTGTATTTTAATTATTGTCTTATTTTCTTTAATATCAGCATGTAATAAAAATAATCAAGATGATGGTATTTCTGCATATAAAAATAAAGACTATATTACAGCATTTGCTTTATCAGAAAAAGGATGCAGAGAAAAAAACGGCGAAGCATGCTATATTCTTGCAAATATATATTATATGGGGCTTTCTCATCATATAGATCATGTAAAAGCTGCAAGATACTATATTATATCATGCGAAATAGGAAACGGTAGAGCATGTTATATGATGGGAAAGCTTTATTCTGAAAGCAGAATTATACCAGAAGATATTGACCAGTCAGAAGCATATTACAGAAAATCAAATAAAATACTTACAAAAGAATGTAATGCAGGAAATCCTGAATCATGCCTTTATGCTGGAGCTTTATATTTATACAGCAGGGGAGTGCCGCATGATACAAGTAAAGCAGTCAGTTTCTTTGAAAAATCATGCAAAATGGACTATGCTTCAGGCTGCTATACTATCGGATACCTTTTAAATACAGGCAGATATGGTATTATGAAAAATCATGATATGGCACACAGCTACCTTAATAAAGCATGTAAATTAGGATATAAAGAAGCATGTAAATAAAGTCCATAGATACTTCGCTTTACAGGCTATGTATGACATCATCGCAATATATTTATTATATTATAGCAGATACATTAGACATATCTTCATCAGTCATAACAGAAACACCATCAGTGTTAGATATATTTGCAAATATCGCAGGAGTCTCCGCGAAAACAGCTGATATAAAACAACCTAACATAAACAACAAAGAAAATATTGGCATATTCATTGCTGTATCAAAACATATATCATACATTATGTGGTATATTATGGAAATAAATTCTTTAAATTCATTATATGCATTATATTCAGTGAATAGTGTGGAGAAAAGTTCCACTAAAATAGTATCTCAAAATGAAAATCAGTCTTCTGATATGGATAAAATAAATATATCAGAAGAAGCAGTAAAGCTTGCTCAAATCTCTAATAATAGTGATGCAAAAGAAATAAAATCAACAAATGAAATTTTGAAATCAGATAAAGCAAGTGATTATACAGAAGGAGAAATGCTTGCATTATTAAATGGAAGAATAAATGGAGATTTGCCACATAAAGATGGTGTATTACCTGAAAATAAGGCATTATTACATCAGTTAGAAAGTATGCAAATAGACATAGAAAATAAATATCCAAATTTAGATGATTTATATGCTAATGGCTATAATGAAATAGCTGCAATGAGAGCTTTTGCAGCACATGCTGGAGAATATGTAAAAGTAACAATAGAAGATGCTGTAAGATTTATGCAGACAGAGCAGAAATCACAAGAAATGTGTTATACTGATATTACTGCAAATATGAATTATGAAGAAGGCTTAAATTACATTAAATCAGTAGATTCTTTAACCGATATTATTTTATTAAATGCTAGAATGTGGGCAGACGACAGTTTAAGTGAAGAATATAAAAATAATATGTATCAGCAGTTATTAGATAGATTTATGGAAATAGATAAAACACCTGAAAATATCGCCCAATTTCATTTAGACCCGGAAGAATCAGCAAGATATTATAAAAATCATAACAAACCATTAGATATAGGCAGTGCAAAACAAATAGCAGACAGTATATCATAAGTAATTACTTATATTATAAATGATTTTGTAAAAAATAACCCAGACTGATATAATTATCAATTTGGGTTATTTATATGATATTTTATTTTACAAATATCCTAATTAAATAAATATTATCTGCTTTTTATTTTGCTTAATATTCTTAATATTTCAAGATAAAGCCATATAATTGTTACAATTAATCCAAAAGCTGCATACCATTCCATATATTTTGGCATCTGCATTGATGAGCCTTTTTCTATAAAATCAAAATCAAGAATTAAATTTAAAGCCGCCACAACTATTATAACAGCATTAATACCAATGCTTAATGAAGAATTGCCATAAAACCAATATGGACGGATACCAAAAAATGAACATATAAATAAAATAAGATATGATACCGCTATTGCAGCAGTTGCTGTAATTATAACTGATTTAAATGTTTCTGTCGCTTTAATTACACCTATTCTATAAAGAATAAGCATTGTAAAAAATGCAATCATTGTATAAGTAACTGCTTCAAAAACAATACCATTATACTGCTGATTAAGAAGTATTGAAAGCACAGTAACAAAAATACTTTCTAATACTGCATATACTACAGATAAAACTGGTGCAGTTGTCGGCTTAAAAGATATAATCATTCCAACAACAAAAGCAGCTATGACAGATACTATAATTACTTCCCTTATAGAGCCATAAAAATTAGGTGCATAAGCGATAACTGCAAAACTTGTCATGATAAACACAAGTCCTAAAATAAAAGTTTTCATAATTGAGCCGTTTACAGTCATATGGTCTGCATTAGGACTGTAACCAGCTTTCTCAAATGTAGTTTCACTAAATACTGGGTTACTCATAAATAAACTCCTTTTTTTATACTTCTAAAAAATTTGATACAGCAGCTTTTTGAAAGTCTGCATCTTCAAGTAAATCTATTCTTTTTATATTATTAAAATGGACATGTAAAAATGCAGGCACATCTTTTTCCTTAAATAATTTAATTGCCTGCACAGTGGCTTCTCCGGGGCGGTATATTACTTTATTTGCAAATTCTTTTGGTATAAACTCTAAGTCAAACATTAAATTTATTAAATCATCATGGGTTTGAGTAGTATAAAAAATAAGCCCGTTTACAACACCTATACACTCTCTTGTGTAGTCTATTACAGAGCGGATATATGACCTTATTTGATAAAGTTCATTAAGCTCATTTTGAGTAATAACAATTTCTGCAAATCTATCCCTGTATATATAATAACCTTCTGGAGTTTCCTGACCATATACTCTTACTGATAAGCCAAGTGGCACATTTTGTTTTGAAAGCTCATTTCTAGGTTTTAATTGAAATTTATTATTAATAATACCTTGTTTCATCATTAATTTTACAAACTGAAGAAGTGCTGTTAATGTTATGCCGTCAATATCTTTTTCTTTATTCTGGGTAGCTGCAGGCTCTAATTTATCATTAAAAGATGTAATAGGATTTAATCCCCTTGGTTTTACTGCTACAAGATTATTATTTCTTAAAAATGGAAAGTGCATATCAGTAAAAAGTTTTGGTGTTGCATAGTGGCAGCGGTTAAGCATATCAAGAGAAAAAATTAACTGGTTTGCCTTATCTGCATTTAAAAGCCTGAAAAAGTGTGCAATATCATAGCTTTTGCTGCCTCGTGGCATAATCATTTCATACTGCTGTGTGCCTATTTCAAAATTAAGATACCTAAACATATCCATTTTTGTTTCTGCTCCGTAGCTGTCATTGCCATCAATCAGCACCATAACCCTTTCTATATCCCTTATTTTAAGCTCAGAATATAAAAAATCTGGCAGCATATCATTATCTATAATATCTCTTAAAGGCTCATTATACGGATGGGTGCCTTCAGATACAATGTTATCAATAGCTGCAGAATAGCAGTAATATCTAATGCCGCTTCTTTGCTGAATAAGAAGTATGCCGTCAGTAGGTCCTTCTTCTTTTCTTATATCAAAAGAGCTTTTATAACTCTGCTCTGGACTGAAATCATTAATAGATACCGTTTCATCTATTTTTTCATGCAGCTTGGCATTTTCTGCTGTTAAATTCTGATTATTTTCCACTGTATTATTATTTTCTGTCTCATCTTTTTTAGTTTCTGATTTATTTTCAGTATTAAAAAATTTAGCAGATGATGATATTTCACTTATATCTATTTCAATATTCTTTTTTATTACCTGCTGGCATGCAAGGCGGTAGCCAGCATCAATATTTACTTTTGCAAGTATCAGTGTTTCTTTATATACAGGTTTTGGAATATTTGGGCTGATATAACGCATTTTACATTTGCCGCACTGACCTGCACCATTGCATAATGTAGGGTTTATAAGATTTTCATCAATTAGAAGTTTATACAGATTTGTGCCTGATTTTGCTTCTAAAACAATATTTCTGTCTGGTATACTTACAGTATAACTTTTTTTAGAAAAGAACATCTTACCCTCGTAACAAAAAATATAGTTATTAATTAAAATATTTAAAATGATATTTGTCTTGATTATATATTATATAATATATGTATGCAATAATTAATTAGGATAAAAAATAAAGTGTTGTGAAAGCTGTATAATATTAAGTTTGATTTATAGAGAAATATCTTAATATATACTTTATTTTCAAACTCTATCCAGCTACGGACTTTTAATTACATCGCTACTTGCTCGGAAAGTCCTTGTGTCGCAAAAAAACACTACCCTTGAATTTGAAAAAACACACTTGGTCGCAGTAAATGCTCCAGTCGCTTACTTTCAAGCGGGACTTCCTGTCCCTATTCTAGTCATACTGAGCCAAAGGCGAAGTATCTAAATGAACTTACCCGAAAAAGTTGTACTAACCATATAAGGAGTGTATATGGCAAGAAAATACAGCTATGAGTTTAAGAAATATCTAGTAACAGTCATAGAAAATGGAATAATGAGTGCCAGTGAATTATCAAGATGCTGTAAAATTCATAAAGGAGTAATATGTAATATCTATAACAGATATAAGCATTCAGGCGAATCAAGTTTACATCATAGCTTTACCCGCAATGAATATAGTAGAGATTTTAAATTAAATGTGTTAACTTATAAGGCATCAAATAATTTAAGTTATGAGCAGACAGCACTATATTTTAATATACCATCAGCATCAGTAATATATGACTGGAATAAGTTTTGCAGTAAGTTTATTGGAGATAATATGTCAGATAAGAATATCCCGAACAGTAAAAAGAGTAAACACTCAAACTCTACTGATATTAAACTCACTAAATCAGATGATAGTGAAGAAGTAAGACAATTAAAAGAGAGAATATCAGAGCTTGAAAAAGAGCTTTATTACAAGTCAGCGGAGAATGCATATTTAAAAAAGCTGGAAGCCTTAATGCAGTCAAAGGAACAGAGAGTTCAACAGAAAAAGCACAAATAATAACTGCATTAAGGCTGTATTACAGTTTGGATATCCTGTTGTCTGTGAGTAATATGAAAAGAAGCACTTACTATTATAATGTTAAAAAGCCTGCTGCATTAGATAAATATGCAGAAGTCAAGGCATATATATTAGAAATATATGAAAAATCTAACAAGACTTACGGCTATCCAAGAATAACAAAGGCATTAGAGAAACTGGGTTATACTTATGACAGGAAGACAGTAGCAAAATTAATGAAGGAATTAAATATTTCATCAATAATCAGGGTTAAGAAAAGGTATAAACAAGGCAGAGTAAGTCATATATGCAGCAATAAATTAAACAGAGCCTTTACAAGTGAGAAACCATGTTTAAAATGGGTAACAGATGTGGCAGAGATAAAAATTAATAATGAAAAGGTGTATTTATCAGCAATAATGGATTTGTATAACAGAGAAATAACAGCATACAGTGTAAGCAAATATAATAATGAAGAAATGGTAATAGATAATTTAAAACAGGCAATAGATAAAACAAAAGATACAACAGGGTTAATGATACATTCAGACCAGGGTATATTATATCAGGCTAATCAATTTAGAAAGTTATTAAAGGAAAATAATATAGAGCAGAGTATGTCAAGGCGTGGCAACTGCTATGATAATGCTGTTATGGAAAGTTTCTTTGCTACTTTAAAATGTGAATTGGTTTATATTAACAAATTCAAAAATATAGAACAGTTTAAATATGAACTTGAAAAATATATTGATTTCTATAATAATTACAGAATAAAAGCTAATGGACTTACACCTTTACAGGAAAAAGAAATTTATTTAGTGGCTTAGTTCAAAATTTTTGGGTAAGTTCATACTTCGCCTAAAAATCAGGCTCAAAATGACTTATAATGTGAAAGCTGTATTATATAAACATTAGCAAAAAACTAATATTTTTGTTTGATTTATTAGTATAACTATGCTAATCTTTGAAAACAAAATCTTATAAGGCGAATTAATGAGAAATTATTTATTTATTTTATCATTTATAACAATTACAATTATAAATGGTTGTACTTATACTAATCTCACGGAAAATCAAATATATAAAAGTAAACAAAATTATAAATGTGATATTATCATTGATAATTTATATACAAAAGATAATCTTTCTTTTTCTAGCTTTGCAGACGAATTAGCCTATTTTATGATGCTATCATCATTAGATATACTTGTAAATAAAATGTTGCCTGTATTAGATAGAGAAAATATTTCATTCTTACCCATTAAAGATAATATAACAGGAACAGCATGTTTTGAAACAAACAGTTCAAAAGTTTATGCTGATATTATTAACGGAGTAATTCACGGAAATATAATAGAGAACAATAAAACAAATGGCAAACTAACAAGTATTTGTAAGGTGAATAACGGTAAAGTAGATACATACACACACTATGCAAGTGATAGTCAATATTCAATAGATTATGAATTTAAAACAATGAGTCATTATATTAAAAATCATATAAATATGTATACTGATTTAGAACAAAATACAGCTGAATATTACTATGATAATGGCAATTTATTCTTAGAAGCAAAATTTAAAAATAGTATAATAGATGGTATAGCAAGATACTATTTTGAAAGTGGAGCATTACAGGAAGAAAGACATTATAAAAATGGTCTTAGGAATGGAAATACTGAGCGATATAGTGAAAAAGGTGCATTATGGGCTACAATAACATATAAAGATGATAAACCAGTCAGCGGTATTTGTGGAAACGGTAGAAAATGGACAAAAGCTGAACTTCTAAATTGGGAAAACGGAGTAGAAGTTACCTGCGAATATTACTAAATTATGTTCTTTTTATCACTCATGATGCAATGCATCTATTGGGTTTAGGCGTGATGCTTTTCTTGCAGGCAGGTAGCCAAAAACTATGCCAATAAATCCTGAAAAAATAAAAGATACTGTTGCAATTTTTACATCAAATGTAAATGGGATATGCAGTTTTGCAGAAAGCAGCAGTGTCATAAAAAAACCAAATATTATGCCGATAAACCCGCCAACAGCACTAATTGTTGCACTCTCTACTAAAAACTGTAAAAGGACTTCTTTTTCTAATGCACCAATTGCAAGCCGTGTGCCTATCTCTCTTGTCCTTTCTGTTACTGATACAAGCATAATATTCATAATACCAATGCCGCCAACAAGCAGACTTACTCCTGCCACTGCACCAATGAATACTGTCAGACTACCAATAGATTTTTCTACCGTCTCCTGTATTTCTTTTGTGCTTTGTATTTCAAAAGTATCTTTTGATTTATCATAAATATTACGCATATGTCTTAATATTACAGCAATCTGCTCTGATGCTGCCTTATAATCAACATCTTCATTCAAAGATACCATTATAATTTTAATATTATATATAGGATTACTTGGGCTTATGCTTCTTTGGAATGCTTTTAATGGCATAAGTATTATATCATCCTGGTCATTTCCTCTGCCACCCTGTCCCTTGCTTTCTAAAACACCTACCACATCACATACTACTGAGCCTACTTTTAATCTAGTGCCAGCAGCAGGGGTGCTGCCAAGCAGATTTTTACGGACACTCTCCCCTATAATACATGTATTTGTGCCTGCTATATATTCTTTATTTTCAAAACTTCTACCCTCTGCTATTTTCCAGTCAACTGCAGTAAAATAACCCTCTGTTACACCTGATATAGAAGTCTGCACATTTTTATTCATATATTTTGCAACTACTGATGACATATTAGTAGGAGCAACAGCCTTAATCCCCGCCACTCTGTCTTCAATGGTTTCTACTTCTTTCATAGTAAAATAACGGCTTTTTGTTGTGCCGCCCGGATTTAAATGCGGCGGAGCATGTATCATTAAAAGATTACTGCCTAAACTTTCAATAGCTGATTTAATCATAGCCTGTGTTCCATTACCTAAATTAATCATAATAATAACAGCACCAACACCAATAATTACACCAAGCATGGTTAAAAATGCTCTTAAATAGTTTCTGCTTATCTGCCTTAAAGCCAAAAATACAGCATTAAATATCATCTTAAAACAGCCTCCGCTGCATTTACTTCTCCATCTCTAAAATGCACTTCTCTTGATGCATACTGTGCCATTTCAGGCTCATGAGTAACCATTAAAATAGTAATGCCTAACTCTTTATTTAAATTAGAAAGTATATCCATAATCTCAACACTTCGTTTTGTATCTAAGTTTCCAGTTGGTTCATCAGCAAGTAAAAATAATGGGTTTGATGCAATAGCTCTTGCTATTGCCACACGCTGCTGCTGTCCACCTGAAAGCTGGGCACTTGTATGCTTTTCCCATTCTAAAAGCCCTACCATATTAAGAGCCTGTCTTGCTTTTTCCCGCCTTTGCTTTTTAGGCATACCCCTATATAATAATGGAAGCTCCACATTTTCAAGAGCAGTAGTTCTTGCCAGCAGATTAAAGCCTTGAAAAATAAACCCAATATAGTTTCTTCTTAAAAGTGCTGTTTCATTCCTGTTAAGTGAAAATACATCTACACCATTAAAAAAGTATGAGCCTTTTGTTGCTTTATCAAGACAGCCTAAAATATTAGCCATAGTAGATTTGCCACTGCCTGACGGACCCATAAGTGCAACAAACTCACCTTTATTAATATCTAAATCAATACCTTTTAATGCAAGGAATGAATTTGCCCCACTTCCATATACTTTTACAATATTTCTCAGCTTAATAAAATCACTCATATTCTTTTCATACTTGTAATAATATCATCTTCACTACTGATGCCTTCAATAACCTGTATATTTTTACCATCGCTTACACCTGTAACAATATGCCTAAGTTCTGGTTTCCCATTGACAAGCACATAAATTGAAGCGTTTTTTGAAATATCAGTATTTACTTCCTTAGCAGACTTTGGTCTTCTTCCCGGTGGACCTTGCAGCATAGCAGGTCTTTTGCCAGCTTCAGATGTATCTTCTATAAGTGGCTGGAAAAATAGAGCAGCAACAGGTATAAGCACAGCATTTTCTGCACTGTCTGTTTCAATATCTGCTGTTGCACTCATTCCTGAACGAAGTTTTAAATTATTATTATCTATATAAATAGTTGTTTCATAGCTTACAATATTATCATTTGACTTTGTAGAGCCTTTATTTACCCTGTATATTGTTGATACAAACTCATCATCTGGAAAAGTATCAACAGTAAAGCGAACTTTTTGATTTTCTGCAACTTTTCCCACATCTGCTTCTGATATATTAACAACAAGCTTCATTTTTTCTAAATTTTCTGCAATTACAAAAAGTTCTGGTGTAGAAAATGATGCTGCAACAGTCTGACCTGCATCTATACTTCTTGTTAGGACAACTCCATCAATAGGGCTTGTAATAATTGAATTTTTTAAGTCAATTTTTGCACTATTCAAGTTTGTTTCCGCTTCTAAAATAGATGCTTCTTTTACATACATCTCAGCCTGAGCCGTAGAAAATTCCATTTGAGCATTATCCAGCTCAGTTCTTGACGGTGATTTACCACCAGTAGCATCATAAACATGCTTTAACCTGTTATAATTTAACTTTTTATTATTATACTGCACTTTTGAAGCATTAAATGATGCTTTTGCAGAATTAAGCTGTGCTTCATATCGTGCTATTGTCTGGTTTATTGTATCTGGGTTGATAACTGCTAAAATATCGCCTTTTTTCACTGCATCATTTTCTTCTACAAATACAGCAGAAATTGTGCCTGAAACCTGACTGCCTATTAATACTTCATTAGTTGCAGAAATTGTGCCAGTAGCACTTACAAGTGATGCCACATTGCCAATGCCTGCTTTTTCTGTAGTATAAATATATGCAGGGCCTTTATCTCTGAATATATAATAAAAAATTGCAGATATTATTAAAACAACAATAAATAAAGTAATAATAATAGATTTTTTAGTCCTTTTAGGACGAAGTGTTTTATACATTTCTTCTGTAGTAAGCATTATAATTCTCCATTTGACTGCTTTGGTGAAAAACTTCCGCCAAAAGCTTTATAAAGCATTATTGATGACGAAATATTTTCATACCATGCAGAATAAAATGATATATATGCATTTAAAAAATCATTTTGTGCTTTTAAATATTCCACATCATCTATTAAGCCTGCTTTCCAGCGAGATTCTAATATATCCATGGATATTTTTGCACTTTCTAAAATATCTTTTGTATTGCCGTAAGATTTATTAGATGAAAGCATAGCAAAACTTGTATTCTCTATATCACTTACAGCAGTGTTTATTGATTTTTGCAAAGATAACTCTGCCTGATTTACAGTTTCTTCCTGTATTTTAAGCTGAGCATAAAGCTCCTGTCTGTTTAATAAAGGTGCTGTAAGAGACATAACAATCTGCCAGATAAAATCACCAATACCAGTTGATGATGCAAGCAGCTGCCCTAAGTTTCCATTAATAGAAAGGCTTGGAAGCAGAGACATTTTTTTATTATAATGGTTATAAAGTTCACTGTTTAATGTATAAACTGATGCTCGGACATCAGGTCTGTTTAATATTACATCCATTGGTATATCATTTATTTTTGGAATAGTTGGAGCAAACGATGTGTCATATACCATATCTATTGTAATATTTATATCTTTATTATTAATAAGTGCATATAGTGCATTTTTATTTTGCTCCACTTCCACCTGATACTGCTGAACACTATTCTGAGCATTTAAATAATCCATTGATGCAGAAATATACTCTGATTCATCCATAAGACCTGAATTCTGCATCTGCGTATAAATATCCACTATTGTTTTATGATTTTTCAGTATTTGATTTGCAAAAAAAAGCTGTGCTGCTGATTTTCTAATGGAAAAATAATATGATGCAGTATCTGCTGCCAAAGTTACCTGACCATTTACATAATTTTCTTCTGCATATTTGATTAATTCCTTTTTAGATTTTCTTAGAGCATCAAGTTTACCATAAATATCTACTTCCCATGATAGACTAAGGCTGCCGTTTAAGCCGTCACTATTTTCTCCATAAGAATAATCAAGAGAGCCTGAAATCTTTGGTATCATAGCACCTGTTGCACTTTTTAGCTGATAGCGTGCCTGCTTTATTTTTGAAAGAAGTATAAGTAAATCAGGGTTTTCTTTTGATGCAGTATCTAAAATTGAAATAAAGCTGTTATCTGGAAGCATAGATTTTATCTCTTCCAAAGGCTCTTTATATGATGATATTGTTTTATTGTCATTTAAATCTTTAATATATAATGCATTTCGGAAATTTTCAGGCATGTTGTATGATGATTTTATTTCATCATCAGTTATTGTATGAATACAGCCAGAAAGCAAAATTATTATTAATGCACTACATAAGTATTTCATATTTACCCTTTTACTGTGATATATTATAAATGACTTTTTTTATCATAAAAAAGTTTTAAAATAAAATAAAAAATGAAATATGTTCAAAAAAGTAAAAAATTTAATAAAACATATAGATATTATAATAAATTTTATCAATACTTATTTTACTAAAAAGGGCAGCTTTACACTGCCCTTAAAATGATTAATATTTTTATTATAATGCTTTCTTTACAGCATCTATTGCTGCATCATAGTTTGGTTCATTAGTTACTTCAGGCACAAGCTCATAATAAACTAACATACCAGTTTTATCATAAACAAATATACTTCTTGCTAAAAGCCTTAATTCTTTTATTAATACACCATAAGTTTTACCAAATTCTGCACTGTAATGGTCTGATAAAGTTTCAACATTTTTCACACCAGCTGCACCACACCATCTGCTTTGAGCAAATGGAAGGTCTAAACTTACAGCAACTATCCTGACATCATCAGATAAAGATGCTGCTTTTTCATTAAATTTTCTGACTTCCATATCACATACACCAGTATCAAGTGACGGAACAGCAACAAGCACTAATACTTTACCTTCATAATCTTTTTGAGTTTTAGCAGATAAATCATTAGCAAGTAATGAGAAAGCTTTAATTTTAGAATTAAGTGCAGGCATTTCACCTTCTAAATGAAACACATTTCCTTTAAATGTAACTGTATTCATTACACACCTCTTTTATTTTATACCAAAATTATCTTATTTAAATTACATCCATTCTTCAATATATAAACTTTTTATTTACATACTTTCTTCATATTTATTTTACATTAAAAATTAAGGCAAAAGCATATATTCATTACAACAAATTAGAGTAAATCAAAAAATAACTTGAAAGAAAAAAGTTATATTAGTATACTATAAATTATTATTCTTGGAAAGAAGTGAAAAAATGCTTAAAAAATTTTTAAAACAAATTTCTTTTACTTCACAGCAGGATTTTGCTGATAATTATGAAGTTCTTGTTCCTGAAAATTTTAATTTTGCCTATGATGTGGTAGATGCATGGGCGTTAGAAGAACCAAATAAAAAAGCAATGCTGTGGACAGATGATGAAGGCAAACGGTTTGATTTTACATTTGCTGATTTTAAAAAATTCTCAGATATGACAGCCTCTTTCTTTGCCAAACTTGGTATAAAAAAAGGCGATACTGTTATGCTGATACTTAAACGAAGGTTTGAGTTTTGGTTTTCTATGCTTGGTCTGCATAAGCTTGGTGCAATAGCAATACCAGCCACACACCTTTTAACTGATAAAGATATTATTTACAGAAATAATGCAGCTGATGTTAAAATGATAGTTGCCTGTGGAGATAAGCAAATTATAGAGCATGTAAATAAGTCAAAACATGCATCCCCTACATTAGAATATACTGTATCTATTGGTCCAGAAATACCAGATGGCTGGGAAAATTTTCATAAAGAAATAAATGAAGCACCAGAATTTGAGCGTCCTGCTCATGTTAATAATAATGATGATATATCATTAATTTATTTTACATCAGGCACAACTGCAAACCCTAAAATGGCAGCTCATGATTTTTTATACCCACTTGGACATATTATAACAGGCAAATACTGGCATAATCTTGATGAAAACAGTCTGCATTTAACTATATCTGATACTGGCTGGGGAAAAGCTGTATGGGGTAAGCTTTATGGACAGTGGATAGCAGGTGCTAATATTTTTGTATATGACCATGAAAAATTTACACCAGCAGAAATATTAAAAGCTATTGAAAAATATAAAATAACATCTTTTTGTGCCCCCCCTACTGTTTTTCGCTTTTTAATAAGGGAAGATATTATGAATACCGACCTTTCTTCTCTTAAATGGTGCACTATTGCAGGTGAAGCATTAAACCCTGCTGTATATGATACCTTTTATGAAATGACAGGCATAAAATTACGAGAAGGGTTTGGACAAACAGAAACAACTTTGACTGTTGTTACTCTGCCATGGATTGAGCCAAAACCGGGCTCTATGGGGCTTCCTAACCCGCAGTATAATGTAGATATTATTACAAGTGACGGCAAAGTGGCAGATGTTGGTGAACATGGTCAGATTATTATAAGGACAGATAAAAAGAAACCACTTGGACTTTTTAAAGAATATTATAAAGATAAAGAAAAAACAGATGCTGTGTGGAATAATGATATTTATTATACCGGAGATATTGCATGGCGTGATAAAGACGGCTATTTTTGGTTTGTTGGAAGAGCTGATGATATTATAAAAAGCTCAGGTTACAGAATAAGCCCTTTTGAAGTAGAAAGTGTATTGATGACACATAAAGCAGTTGTAGAATGTGCTGTTACTGCTGCACCTGATGAATTAAGGGGGCAGGTAGTTAAAGCAACAGTCGTGCTTGCAGATGAATATAAAAACTGCCACCATGAAGAAATGATAAAAGATATTCAAGACTATGTGAAAAAAACTACTGCACCTTATAAATATCCGCGAATAGTAGAAATAGTTGACAAGCTGCCTAAAACAATAAGTGGTAAAATAAGGCGTGTAGAAATCAGAGAAAAAGATAACTAAAATATAAGCAAATTTTTTGAAACAATATAGAAGTATCCAAAATTCTGTGCAGCAGTTATTTTAAGCCTGATTTTAAAGGTGAAAAAATAAATTATATATATAAAAAAGTGAATAATATATTTAAAGTATCTATTTTTTAGATACTTCGCCTAGATGGCTCAGTATGACTAATACAGGGACAGGAAGTCCAATATTTAGTGAGCGATAGCCGAACTTGTTTCGGCAGAGCATTATTAAAAAAATACATGGGGAGCATCTTCTGCGACACAAGAACTTTCCGAGTGAGTAGCAATGAATTAAAAGTCCGTAGCTGGAAAGTATTTTTTAATATAAATTTGTTAAGTCATTTTGAGCCTGATTTTTACAGGCAAAAAATCTAAATTATATATATTGCAGCAGTGTATGATATATTTAAATTATATGAACTTATCCAAAAGAATTAAACTATATTGATTTATTATATTATTGACTATAATATAAAGGAAATTATTCTATATAATAAAAGTTTGTTATGAAAAGAAATTCTCATAAATATCAACATTTTGCACTTGACCAAGATAATAATATTGTTGATATAAAAAATACAGTTGATAATAATAAGTATTATTGTCCTAATTGTCATGCTAAAATGATATTAAAACGCGGACAAATACGCCAATGGCACTTTGCCCATAAAACAAATAAATGTTCATATGATAGTTATTTACACTCTATTGCAAAAAAAATGATTGCTGATTGGTTTAATAATAATGAGCATATCACATTGAAATTGAACTGTGAAAATAAATGTAGAAAATATGAAAAATGTAAAATATATAATAAAGATATTTGCAGTATACCAATAAAAAAAACATTTGATTTAAAAAAATATTACAAAAAATGTATACTTGAACATAAATATAATGGTTTTGTTGCAGATATATATTGTGAACATAAGTCTGCTCCTATTTTTATAGAAATATATGTAACACATGAATGTAGTCTAGAAAAGAAAAATTCAGGAATTCATATTATTGAGCTGCGAATACAATCAGAAGAAGATATAATAAATATTATAAATTCATCAGAATTAATTGAAAACCAAAATATTCAACTATACAATTTTAAAAGACAAGAAGATACTACATATAATACTAAACAAGATATACAAAAATATATACTATTTCCTTCACTTAAAAGTCATGTTGATAAAGTTTCATATACTTGTAAAAACTATGATAAAATAAGAAAAGGAATATATGAAATAAGTATTCCATATGATGACTGTATACCAATGTTTTTTGATTGTGGTTCGCTTTACACTATGGGACAAGCCATGGCATATCATGCTGGGTATTTAAAGAAAAGTTGTCAGCTTTGCAAATGGCAGGCAAAAAATGATTTAATGGATGAACCACCTATATGTATACTATATAAAAAATGCGGTAATCCTAAATACTGTCAAGATAATATACCAGCCAAATGCACTATGTTTAAGGAAAATATGAATGATATTAATAAAGCAGTATTTGAATTTAAACAATACATAAAAAATAATTGGGCAGATATTTGGATAAATAATCAATAAATTTTTTCATATAAGCATACATGAAAATAAAAAAATGGTTTAGGCTGGAGGACCTAAACCATTTTTTTTGTGTATTGGCACTACACTTTTTATGGAATATACAAAGCTGTGGAGAGATGCTTTGTATATCTTTGGATTTTGTAAAATATTTTCTTAAAACTATTTTGCAAAAGCCAAAGTTTTTTTATACTCCCCCTTTTAAAAGGGGGAGTTTTATAGTTATTGTAATAATTGTGCTGCATAGCTTGGAATTTGGTTAGCTTGTGCAAGCATTGCTGTTGCAGACTGAAGTAATACTTGCTGTGCTGCTAAATCGCTTGATGCTTGAGCTATATCTAAATCTCTTATACGGCTTTCTGCTGATACCATATTTTCTCTTGTTGTATTTAAGTTAGTAATTGTATACTCTAACCTGTTCATTTGTGCACCAGCTATCGCTCTTGCAGCTGAGATTTGCTCTAATGCCATGTCTAATTTTGTTATTGCTTTTTGTGCATCATTAAATGTTGCTACATTTATGCCATCAATTCCCATACCTACTGTGTCTAATCTGCCTATTGATATATCAATCACTTGTCCTTCATTTGCACCAACTGCTGCTTTTGTGGAGTTATCTTTAATATGCAGGAATGCCTCTTCTGCACCAAGTTTATCTGTAAACACCATTTTACCATTTATAAAGTTTACATCTGCAGCAGATTCTGGATTAATGATAACATCTACACCTTGTATAACATTTCTTAATCTGTTATCTGTAACTACATCTTCGCCAATAAACTCACCAGTGTGGGCATCTGTTACTCTTACATTTAATGCAGAGTCTGCAGCTTCCTGAATTTGAGTGATACCTAATGCTGATAACACAGCCTCATCACCTACAAATGTTAAGTTAGATTTTTCACCAAGCACTGCACTTTGTATTACAAATGTGCCTTCTACTGCATGGTCTCCACCTGTTGGAGTTTCTACATATTTTACTAAGTTATTATTAACTGTAGTTGCTGCTGTATTTGTATTATCTGCCCCCATATCTAACTGTTCAACTAAAGCTGCTGTTAATTTGCTTTCTAAATCTGCTATTGTATCGCTGCCTTCAAGAGTAATTTTTGCTGTTTTACCATTGCCTGCATATATGCTGATTTCTTGTGTATTACTTAAAATCATTCTACCATCTGAGTTAGTAAACTGTGCCAGCTGAGAAAGTTTTGTATATTTAGAAGCAACATCACCTGTGCCAAGAATATCTATTGTTCCTGTTCCAGATACCACTTTGCCTCTTTCAAGAGTTATATCCATTTGTCCATAGTATACATTACCAGCTTTATCCATCTGTGCTGTGTGTATTACATGAGTAAGCTGTTTATCCTCACTTGTAGCACCTGCAGTAATATGTAAAGTAGAGCCTGTTGAGCCTATTTGTATTGATGCACCAGCTGAGTTTGCTGCTCTTGCACCTGCAACACTCACAAGCATTTTATCTCCATTTGTCCAAGCTGCTGTTGCTGTAAAAGTTGCAGCAGCTGATGACAACACTGCTTTACTAATACCTACTAAACCAGTTGATATGGCTGATGCATTTAATACTGCCCCTGCACTATTTACTGCTGCTGTTGCCCACTCACTGATTTCACCAGTTTTAGTATTCATTACACGGAAACGGATTTGACCTGTGCCGCTTGCTGTCCTGTCGCCTACTGCTTCAAACTCTATTGAATATGAGTTTGCACCAGTTGCTGCTGCACTTGCTGTTTCAAAGCCAGCTGCTGTCATTGCAGCAGAGTTCATGCCGCCTGTTCCGCCAGTAAATGCTGCTGAAGCTGTTGTTGCTGCTGTGCCTTGAACTTTAATTTGAGTGTTGCTTTCACGCATCATACCTTTAATATTATCAAATTTAGTTATGCTTGTGCCGTTTGTATTTATGTCATAAGACATTGCACCTTCACCAAGACGCATAATATTTGATTTATATACTGAGTTTTTGCCAGGGTCTACATCATAAGATAATTTGTAGTTGCCTTCTACTGCTGTGCCTTTAACTACTGCTTCTATATTATCAGTAGATGCTGACCATAATGCAGCTGCATCACCATTTAAAAGTTTTTTAGTGTTAAATTCTGTTGAATTAGAAACTCTGTCTATTTCTTCTTTTAACTGGTCTACTTCAAGCTGTAACATTGCTCTGTCATTAGTTGTATAAGCTGGGTCGCCTGCCTGAACTGCAAGTTCTCTTATACGCTGAACCATAGATGTCATTGAGCCCATTGCTCCCTCTGCTGTCTGTAACATACTTATTGCATCTTGAGCATTTGTTGCTGCTTTGTTTAAACCAGAAATCTGTGCTCTTAATTTTTCTGATACTGCTAAACCTGATGCATCATCTGCTGCAGTATTTATTCTTAAACCAGTTGATAATGATTTTATTGTTTTTGCAAGTTTGCTGTTTACGCTGTTTACGCCGCCTTGTGCGCCTATTGCTGTTGGGTTGTTAACGATTGAAAGTGCCATAATTTTCCTCCAGTTTTACTATAAATTATCTCTCCAAACAATTTATAGATAAGTGTTTTGTGCCTTTAATTTTGTTTTTTCTTTTTTCAGATGCAATTCTATTGTTAAAATTTTGCACCATTTTAAAAAGTTAATGTTTTGTGCGGTTATGAATTTTATAATACGATTGCAGGCTCTCCACTTCCTTTTTACACAACTATATTAATAAAATATAACCAAAATTATTCGTCCTTGCATAAAGCCTTTCAGGAACAAAAAAAAGCCGATAAGTATATCCTTATCGGCTCAATTATCTTGATACCTGTTTAAGCTGTTACATTAAAAATATATACACTTATTTTTAATATACTAAATTTTAATTTTTTAATAAGGTAATAAAAAAAGCCCACAAGGATATTTCCTTATGGGCTCAACTATTTTGATACCTTATAATAATTTAAGATATATAATTTCCACTTTATACATCTTATTAAATTTTTAAATGTGTTTTAGGAAATGCTCCTTGTTTTAAGTAAGCTTTTGTTTCCTAATCTCTATCACATTTTTCTTATCGGATAAGTTTTAATTTACTTTAACATTTTTTTAAAACTTATCTTTTTTATTTTTGGGCTTTTCTTTTTCTCTGCCCCTTGTATAATAGTTATCGGAAGTAAAAAGTAATACTTTAATATTTTTTTATATTTTTTAAAATTATTTGATTTAACCTTTAATATCAATAATTTATATTAACATGAATATATTTAAATGATTTTTATCCTGACATGCATACTAAAATATTCCATATATTTTTAATGAAAAAATAGTTAAATACAATAATCTTTTTTATTGCAGCATATACTGCTTTTTATTTGCCATATTATATCTTATAAGTTAAGTATATGAAAAGGATAATTTTCTGCTTCATGATTTATAGAAAAAAACTTATTTAATAAGGCCTTAAGAAATGAACTTGCTTCAGCAGAGTTTGATTTAAAAAATATATGAATGTATTTTTTAATAAAGTATAAATTAAGATAAGTTATATAAATATTTAAGATAAAAATAGATGTTTTAATTTTTTTCATAATATAGCTTGACATATATCAGTTAAGTATATATTTTAATAAAGCCATTTACAGCTGTCTATATAATAGTTATTAAATAATTTGAATAAATTTTTGATTATATGTTATGCGGAGATTATCATGGGCAAAAACATTACTATTAAAAGCAAGGTAATAATTGTTGTTTCAGTTATTATTGCAATTATCACTATTGCTGCAATTATTTCAAGTTATAATATTTTTTATAAGAACATTTTTGCAACTTCTAAATTAACACAGTATAGAGTAGCATCATTTCTTTCTGATATTGTTTATGAAGAGTTAAGGTCAAGAAGTTTAGCTGTCAAATCATTTGTTAATAGTTTTAATCCAAACGAAGACAGAGTAAAACTTAGTGCTGTTTTAGAAGAATTTAAAAGCATTAATGGTGTGCTGAATGTATCACTTGCCTATGAAGATGGTGAGTTTACTGTTGATACAGCATCAATTAATTCAATTTCAGAAGATTATGACCATAAAGTGAGAGACTGGTATATTGAGGGCATGAAAGTTGCTGATATATATTTTTCTGAGCCATATCAGGATACAACAACTGGTGAAATATGTTTAACTTTAACATACCCTATTAAAAAAGAAGGTGGAGTTAAAGGATTAATGAGTGTGGACTTTGTTCTAAATGTAAACCAGTATTTAAAAAATCTTCCAAATGAACGATTAGATGGTCGTTTATATGTTGTTCATAACAGCGGTATTATTGCTTCTGCTTTAAATAAAGAGCATTTAATGAAAAATGTTACACAATTATATGACACTGCACTTGTAAATTATATTAATGAAAAAATTCAAACACGCTCAATGGCTTTTAGTGAACCACAGGAATATAACAGTGTCAGCGGCTCTACAAGGCTTGGTCAGGTAATGCCTGTAAGAGACTATGATTTTGTGATTCTTTACGGTGTGGATAAAAACACTCTTGCAAAAGATATTGCTTTTTTAGCTTTAGAAATAGCAATAATTATACTTGTTATATCAATTATGGGTGTTATAGTTCTTTACTTCTTACTGCGTAAAATATTAAATCCACTTGGTGTATTTGCTAATGAAATATATAAAATGGCAGAAAATAAAGATTTATCTGTAAAACTGCAAATTCATAATAATGATGAGCTTGGCTTTATCTTAAAAGCTATTAATACCCTTAATCAGTCCACAGAGGATGTTGTAAGCGAAGTTCGTTCATCTATTATAGAAGTAGCTTCTGCTAATAATCAGCTTGCAGCTACTATGGAAGAATTATCAGCTACATTTAACTCTCAGTCACAACAAGTATCTTCTATGGTAGAGGGAATGGAAAATGTAAGCGGTATTTCAAAAAGAACAAGTGATGCACTTTCAGAAAATATGCTGTCACTTGAAACTACTGCAAATGCAACAAGACATGAAACTGAAAAACTTGATAATGTAAGTGAAAAAATGACAGTAATTGAACAGGATACAGTAAATCTTTCAGAAACTATCCGCCACTTATCAGAAAGCTCTGCACAGATAGGCAATATATTAAATGTTATTAATGATATAGCTAACCAGACTAACCTGCTTGCATTAAATGCAGCGATAGAAGCAGCAAGGGCAGGGGAAGCAGGCAGAGGGTTTGCAGTTGTTGCAGATGAAGTGAGAAAACTTGCAGAAAGAACTCAAGGAGCTACAAAAGAGATTGAAAACATTATCAGTGAGCTTTTAAAAGATGCAGATAATGCTTCTAATGCTATGGATAAATCAGTAACAAGTGTTCATGAAGGAACAACGAACATTACAAATGTTACAACTGAAATTAAAAAAGCAGTAGAAAATGTTACAATTCTTTATCAGGCAATGAGCCCAGTATCAGACGCAGTATCTGAGCAGTATGCAACAATTCAGACAGTTGTGGATAATACACAGGTAATTGCTGCAGGTATTGAAGAAAGTAATGCGGCAGTAAATGAAGTAAATAATACAGTAAGCCATATTCAGCAGAGAACAGAAAAGCTGAAAAACTTAATTGAGCAGTTTAAAACAAATAAATAATTCAGTTATTTTTTATGCGGGGTATATTTATATCCCGCCTTTTTTATTTTCTTATGGAAAAAATAATATAAATTTTATATAATATCAAAAGGGTATGGATATAATAATCTTTATAATATATATACTATATCCATAATTAAATATTTTAAGGATAAATATGGCAGCAGATACAAAAGTCACAGCATCTTCCATTATAAAAAAAATCGCAAAGCAGACAGATATTGCTTTGGCACTAGGTGTAATGTTTATACTTGTTATAATGATTATACCTATACCATCTATTTTATTAGACTTTTTTCTTACTGTCAGTGTATCTTTAAGTATAATTATTTTGCTTGTATCATTATATGCAGAAAGACCACTTGATTTTTCATCTTTTCCATTTGTGCTGCTTTTAACAACACTTTTCAGGCTTTCATTAAATGTATCTACCACAAGAACAATTCTTCTCCATGGTCATGAAGGTCCAGATGCAGCAGGTGAAATTATCCGTGCATTTGGTCAGTTTGTTGTAGGTGGTAACTATGCTGTTGGTATTATTGTATTTATCATACTTGTTTTAATTAACTTTATGGTTATTACAAAAGGTTCCGGCAGAGTTGCAGAGGTTGCTGCCCGCTTTACATTAGATGCTATGCCTGGTAAACAGATGGCTATTGATGCAGACTTAAATGCTGGTATAATTAATGAAGATGAGGCAAGAAAACGCAGGGAAGATGTTAGAAGAGAGGCTGATTTTTATGGAAGTATGGATGGTGCTTCTAAGTTTGTCCGCGGTGATGCTGTTGCAGGTTTAATTATTACAGCTATAAATATTATAGGTGGTTTAGCACTGGGTATGTTACAGCATGGGCTTTCTGTTTCTGAAGCTGCTTCTACATATACAATATTAACAATTGGTGATGGTCTTGTTGGTCAAATTCCTGCTCTTATTATTTCTACATCCGCAGGTATAATTGTAACAAGGGCAGGCAACGATTCTGGCTCATTAGCAAAACAGCTTACAAAACAGCTCTTTCCACAGGCAAAAGTGCTTTTTATAACTGGTGGTCTTTTGCTTTTCTTTGCAATAGTGCCGGGTATGCCAAAACTTGCTTTTATTTTTCTTGGTTTAGTTGCTGTTGGTGTTGGTTATCTTATGCTGCGTAAAGAGAAAAAAGGCGATACTCTTGATGATGAAGAAGGCAGTGAAAATGAAGAAGAAAAACCACCTGCACCAGAGGAAGAAGAAGTTAAAGAGCTGCTTGAAATGGATACTATGGAACTTGAAATCGGGTTTGGTATTATCCCACTTGTTGATGCAGCTCAAGGTGGCACACTTTTAAATAGAATTAAGTCAATCAGGCGTCAAATAGCTCTTGAAATGGGTTTTATTGTTCCACCTGTTAGAATAAGGGATAATTTACAGCTTGATGCAGATGAATATGTGGTGCTGCTCCGTGGTGTCCGCACTGCAAAAGGCAGTGTTATGCCAGACAGATATATGGCTATGAACCCTGCAGGTCCAATGGATGATATTAGTGGTATCCCTACAAAAGAGCCAGCATTTGGTCTGCCTGCAAAATGGGTAGATGAAATAGAAAAAGAAAAAGCAGAAATTGCTGGCTATACTATTGTTGACCCTGCGACTATTATTGCTACACACTTAACAGAAGTTATTAAGAAAAACTCTGCTGAACTTTTAGGCAGACAGGAAACTCAAGATTTGCTTGATAAACTTAAAGAAAAACATCCAAAAATAGTGGAAGATGTTGTGCCTGGAATATTGGATTTAAGCACATTAAACAGAGTGCTGCAAAATCTTTTAAAAGAGCGTGTTTCAATTAGAAACTTACAGACTATTTTAGAAGCACTTGCAACTTATGGCACTATGAATAAAGATATAGAGTATTTAACAGAAAAAGTCCGCTTTGCACTGCGTAAACAGATTACAGAAAGCCTTTTAGCACAAGATGGCAAACTTTATGTATTTGCTCTGCCGCAGCCTGTTGAGCAGCTTATTATTAAAAATATGCACCCATCAGATGAGGGCAAAGAGATTGTAATAGACCCAGCCACTGCTAGAAAAATTTTAACAGGGCTTATGGATAAAACAGAAGAAGTTACAGCAAAAGGTATACCACCAGTTTTATTTGTTTCATAGCCTATTCGCTTTGCTATGAGACGCTTTGTGGAAAAATATTCCCCCAGCCTTAATATTATAGCGCATACGGAAGTGGCAGATAATGTTCAGATAGATTCTCTTGGCACAGTTTTAATTAAAAATGATGATAACAAAGGGCAGTGATGAGCTGCTCTAAACTAGCTGGTATCTTTTTATTATGTTTTTCTCTCTTTATATATCCTAATGTTTCTCTAAGTGATGAAAAATGTGATTTTATTATAACTAAAAGTGACTTATCAGGAATGCGAAAAGGTAAATTATATAATTCTATAAACACAACTGGCACAGCCTGCCTTAAAAACTATGATAACAGAAATATTTATTTCCCAATAAAAAATGGAAAAATAGAAGGCACAGCTGTTATGTATTATTATGATGATTTTATAGAAGAAACTACCATATATAAAAACAGCAAGAGAGATGGGATAGAAAAAAGATATTTTCCAAGCGGTGCATTATTAAGAGCAACACCATATAAAAATGATAAAATAGAGGGCATTGAAAGATTGTATTATGAAATAGGTGGTGTAGAATCTGAAATACCATATAAAAATGGCAAAGTAGAAGGTATAAGAAAAGATTATTATATGGACGGCATATTAAGTGCAAGGTTTGTATACAAAAATGATTATAAAGAAGGAACTGCCAAAAAATATTATCATAACGGCAAATTAAAATTAGAAAGAATGTATAAGCAGGGCAGAAAACACGGATATGAAAGGTCATATACAGAAAAAGGTATATTAACAGAAGAAATACCCTTTAATGATGGCATTGTGAATGGCACATTAAAAGTATTTGATGAAGAAACTGGCAGACCTTTTTTATTTGTAGATTTTGTAGAAGGCATAAAACATGGTAAAGCCGTAAAATATTCTGCTGATGGCAAAATATATGCTGTTGTTAATTTTGAAAATGACTATGTTGTCAGTGGCAGATGCACTAATGGCTATAAATTTACTCCAAAAGATTTAGAAACTATCCAATACAGCATATATAGAATTAAGTGCGGCAAATAATACATTTTGTGAAAATATAAGGTCAATAATTTATAATATCATATTATAATTATTTTGGAGGCGAAAAATCTGTATTACATATATTATAATAATGAATAATATATTTAAATTGTATGCTTTTTAGATACTTCGCATAAATGCTCAGTATGAAATAATCCGTAATAGTTATTATTAATAAGTTGTTTTATACTTATAGTCATTATATTAAACTACATATAGTTATTATAATAATTAATATATTGTCATTTTAAGCATAGCGAAAAATCTAAATTATATATATTGCAATAGTATATGATATATTTAAAGTATCTGTTTTTTAGATACTTCGCCTTTCAGGCTCAGTAAGACATAAGTTGAAGTGTATGAGAGCTTTATTTAACTTTGTATATTTTTTAATGAAGTAACATTTTTATACTGCATAAATTTTTGAAATACTAAAATATGTCTTCCTGAGCCTGACAGACAGGCGAAGGAACTAGATTGTAAATACTGCATATAATTATCACACTCTAATTTGATGCTGGCAGTAGAAATTTGTATATTCTAGATTCTTCGCTATGCTCAGAATGACATATAATCCTTAGGATAAGACTTCTTTAGTGAGCATAAACGAATTTTGAAATAAAACATATAAGGATATTATTATGAAAATTAAAGTATATATACAGCCAAATTCTAAAAAATCAGGCTATGCAGGGCTTTATGACGGACTGCCAAAAATAAAAATAACAGCACCACCAGTAGATGGTGCAGCAAACAGTGAAATTATTAAAATATTTTCAAAACTTTTAAATATACCAAAATCTGATGTTACAATATCATCAGGTCATGTTTCACGGCTAAAAATATTAGATATAAATACAGATAAAAGCTGTGAAGAAATAATTACCATTTTAGAAAAATTTTAGTGTTCAATCTCTCCATAATAGCGTGATATGCCGCCCATATCTACAACATTCTCATAGCCCATTTGATTCATTATCCTAACAGCACCAGCACTTCTTGCACCACTCAAACAGTAAACAAAAAACGGCGTTGCTTTATCTTGATATTTGACAGAGACTTTACTTATTTCATCAACTGGAATATTAATGCTTTTAGGGATATGACCGCCTTTATATTCTGAAACAGTGCGGACATCCAATATAACACTTCCTTCAATAGTTTTTGCTTTTTCAAGCTCTCCATTAATATCTTTAACTTTAAAAATATCAAAAAACCCCATTATGCTCTCCAAAATAATATAATTTTAGTATTATTATAATAAAATAAAAAAATTGCAAAATATTTTTTAATATTCTTGACTTTTATACATATTTTTATATAATTTAAATTGTAAAGTTGTTTAAGGTATTGCAATAAGTAAGCCAAGGGATATATAATATTCTCTTGGCTTTTTTTGTAAATATTGCAGGCTTTGGAGCGAGGGTCTGGTTTAAACAATGATACTTTAGGTATATGGCTTAGATGGATTTATGCCTTTGGCTGCATGGAAGCAGGCTAATACACTTTTATAAGTGACGATGTCCTTGAATACAGGGAAGATTTAAGACTATCTATGTCCAGGTGAACAACACCAGTCTATATTAGCACCATACCTAAATTTTAGAGAAATAATCTCAAAAAACACTTTAACTGCCTGTGCGTAAATATTAAAGGGCAGAAAAAGCATGGATGCACAAATGCGAATCAAGTCTCATATTATAAGGACAATTTTTTTGCATTAATAAATAAGCATATACGCTTATTAAAGGCGGTAGAATATGATAAACATTATAAGCGGACAAACCGCAGTAACATCTACGCCTAATAATGCTCCGCAAAAAAAAGATAAAGCAAGTCTGACAGCACAAAATAATGCTGCTATTAATACAAGTGCAGAAAGCACAGTATCAAATGACAATAGTATGCAGGAAGATACAGCCATCTTTCATGCTCAAACTGCTGATAAGACAAGTGGGAATAACCCAGATAATGTTGATTATCAAAAAGAAGCATTATCAAAACTGGTAGAAGATTTAAGAAAAGAGTATGTTGAAAGAAATCATTATATTGATGAAAATACTCAAATATCAGTTTTGCAGATAGTCAATACAGAAACGGACCATGTTATTGGGCAGTATCCTTCAGACCTTTATTTAAATTTATTAACTAAGGTCAGGCAATCTCAAAAACAATTAGTAAACGAAACAATTTAACTCGCTCTGTATTGCAGGGGCTTTATGCCCCTGTTTATTATATATAAGGTTGAAATTTAATTTAATAGATATAGAAAACTAAAAAATGGATTTACATTTTTACAGGAAAAAAATTTATTTAGTGGATTAATCTAAAATTTTTGTTTAACCCCATTTGTCATTATGAGCATCGCGAATAATCTATACAGTATATGTTTCAACAATTATCAATGCTGTTTTAAGACCGTTGCAGTTTTACATTCTAGATACTTCGCCTAAAAGGCTCAGTAAGACATAACTGTAACAGTTTTTATATTAATCTACACACTGTCTATTCTAAACACAATAAAGAATTTATGCAGTATAAGCTGCAATAATTATCAATTTTATTTATAACCCTTAAATAATACTTGACATTTCCCCCCCCTGATATAATCAGAAAAATTTTTTTAGGAGGTAAGGATATGAAAAAGTCTTTATTTATTATTTTATCATGTATGTTAGCCGCTTTTATTATTACTGGCTGTTCAGAAGATTCTGACAATAACAGTGGAAACAGCAGCACTGGAACTGAAGGTGGCAATACTACACTTGATTATAGCAAAGAGCTTACAGGAACTTATGAAATTACTTTTTTTGGAACACAAGTTACAAATGCAAAAGGAAATAATGAAACGATAGTAGGCATGGCAGATTTAATGTATATATCAAATGACTGTGCCAAAGCTAAAGAATTATATCCTGACATAATTGATATTAATATGAAAAACCAATGCCCAACTGAAGATAATGATGGTAATCCTCAGAAAGGAATAGCTGAGCTTTTAGATGGTATTGCTGTTGTATCCATAGAAAATAATAAATTAAAGATGTCTTCAAGAGTTCAGCTGGCAGGACAAATAATGGACACTTTTGCACCTGCCGACAAGTATCAATTTACAGAATATTATGAAACAACAGGTTTATCTGGAAAAGGAGTAAAGGGTTGGAATTATGATGCAGATAATAATAAGCCATCAGCACAGCCTTTAGACTTTCCAAATAGTCCATACAGTTTATCAGTATTAGATGATGGCTCTGTAAGGATAGATTTAACATTAGTTGGTAAATCTGTTAATGCTATGAGAATGGGCATAATAACTGTTGATGCAAAAACTACTGTTATAATGCAAAAGAAAAATGACAGCACAACTCCACTTGAAAATGCAATACAAAAACCTTTTTCTGTAAACTAAATCTTACAATAGTTTTAATTAATATAATAAAATACAGGCGGAATTTAAATTCCGCCTTTCTTATATCTATTATAAATTAAAATTAAACAGTATATTTTATTATTTTAAAGATATACAAAGCATACCGCCATTTACAGGTATGAGTTGAGTGTTAAGTGTGGCATCTTCAAATATTTCATATATAAAGTTTAATACTTCCCGCCTGTTTGACTGATATTTATACGGCGTTTCGCATTCCTGACACATTACATAGCCGTATATTAATATATCATCAAAAATAACACAGGCATTTTTATTAAGCCTTGGTCTTAAAAGCTGCCAAATACCAGAATATTCTCTTTTTACTGTATCAATAAATGCAAAGTCATATTTTTCATCAGTTGTTTTTAAAAACTGCTCTCCACGCATTTGATAGTATGATACATTTTTATAATCTCTAAAATAGTTTTGAAAAAAAAGCCCTCTTTCTAAATTGCCGTCAACTGCAGTAAGATTTGTATTTGGATACCCTTTTAATACTGCAAGGCTTGATACCCCTATACCGCAGCCAATATCTATACTTTTTGCAGGCTGTTTTATAGAAACTATATTAGTAACAGCTGTGCAGGCATTCTCCTCTAATGATGGCACCCCCATTCTTTCTGCTGCCTGCCTTAAAATTTCATAATCTGCATTAGAGCCTAAATTTTTTAGAAAATCTTCGCAAATTGTAGGTGAAAATGACACATTCATAAAATATTTCTATTGAGGTTTTCTTTTATCATCACCAAAAACTGGCTGATATGTAAGCCTTTCTGCCATTTTAGAAGCATATTCTGGGTTTGATTTGCCAAGCTCATTTAAAAGCTTACCAGCCACATTTGGTGTCATTCTGCTGAAAATTGCAACAGCAGTATCAATCTCCATTGTAGTAATAATATTAGCAACAGATTTTGGTTTTGATGTGGAATATATTTTTACAAGGTTATCAAGTTCTTTATTCTGCTGCTCGCTTAATGATTTAAGCTGAGATGAAACTTCATCTCTTATCTTTTTAATATCGCTTTCTCTTGAAAGAAGGTCCTGCTCCATAGCATTAAGCCTTGCCTCTTTTGCATTTAAATCTGCTTCGCGGATATTTAGATTTCTTTCTTTCTCTCTTAATTCTTTTAATATTGTGGTTGTATCTATTACTTTATTATTCTGCTCATCTGCATAAGCTGCACTTAAAGCAGATAAAAATATCAGGCATAATATAAATATTTTTTTCATACTTCTGCTCCTTATTCTTCTTTATATCCTCTTGTGATATTTATTTCATCTATCTGCATCATTTCCTGTTTTTTTACATATTCAGCATAATCAAGCAAATGTTTTTCTTTTAATTTTTCCATTACCTTTACATCATTTAATGCTTTTTTAATACTTCTTTTTGTTTTGCAGTTTCTCTTACTGCCGCCTGCACTTTTGCTTCGCATAGTGCTAAATCATCCTGCCTTACAGCGATATATTTATTATACATTTCTATAAAATCAAATATACCCTTTGCTCTATCCTGCTCCAGCTCAATATTTTTTGCTTTTATATCTTCCATAACAGCATACATCTCTTCATAAGCCTGCTTTTCTTTTAACTGTAAATCTGCCAATGTTATTTTTTCTCTTTCAAGGGCTTTTTCTCTTAATTCTAATACTTTTTCAAGTTTAAATTTTTTATTCATATATTATTTTATACTTTTCCAGATATTGACTGCATAATGCCAAGTGTTTCTTCCATAGTAAATTTTTCATTTTTACCCTGTTTTAAAAAGCTGTTTACTGCATTATTTTTCGCTATTGCCTCATCAATTTTAGGATTAGAGCCTTTGGAATATGCACCAATATTAATTAAATCTTCTGCTTCTCTATATGTAGCTATTAAATCGCGGATTTTACCAGCCATTGCAATATGCTCATGGGAAGCAACTTCTGTCATAAGACGCGACGCACTCACCATTACATTTATTGCAGGAAAATGATTTTTTGCTCCCAGACTTCTATCTAAAACAATATGACCATCAATAATAGAGCGGACAGTATCTGCAATAGGGTCATTCATATCATCACCCTCTGATAAAACTGTGTAAAGCCCTGTAATAGAGCCTTCACCCTCTGTTGTGCCTGCTCTTTCTAAAAGTTTAGGCAAAAGACCAAAAACTGAAGGTGTATAGCCTTTTGATGTAGGAGGCTCGCCAACTGTTAAGCCTATCTCCCTTTGAGCCATAGCAAAGCGGGTTACACTATCCATCATAAGCATAACTTCTTTGCCTTTATCTCTAAAATATTCTGCTATTGCAGTAGATACAAATGCTCCAAGTCTTCTCACCAAGGCAGACTGGTCACTGGTTGCAACAACTACAACACTTCGTTTTAAACCCTCTTCCCCTAAATCTCTCTCTATAAACTCTCTTACTTCTCTGCCCCGTTCACCAATTAATGCAATAACATTTACCTGTGCACTTGTATTTCTTGCTATCATACCTAAAAGCACACTTTTACCAACACCAGAACCTGCAAATATACCAACACGCTGACCGCTGCCTGATGTTAAAAGACCATCTATTGCTTTTACCCCCGTAGATATTGGTGTTTTAATAACACGCCTTAATAATGGCGGCGGCGGTGCAGCACTAATAGGAACAGGATGCACATCTATTAAGGGACCTTTTCCATCCATAGGGTTTCCAAATCCGTCAAGAACTCTGCCTAAAAGGCTTTCACCTACAAATACTTTATTGCCGTCGCTTACTTCACTTACAATACTTCCGGGTGCAATACCCTCATTTTCACCATAAGGCATAAGCACAACTCTGTCATCACGAAAGCCTATGATTTCAGCATATATATCTGTGCCTGTAACAGTTCTAATAGTGCAGCGGCTGCCAATACTTATTAATGGTCCATCAGCTTCTACTACAAGCCCCGCGATTTTAGTAACTCTGCCTGTAAGTATTATTTTAGTTTTAGGTTTGACTGCTTTTAGCAGCTGTAAGTTGCGCATTTATTTCTTTTTCCAAATCATTAATCATAGTATCTACATTTAAAGCAATTTCGCCAGATTTAGAATCAACAATAACTGCTCCTTTTGCAACAGAAACATCCCCTATCACTTCATAATCAGGAAGCCCTGCCTTAGTTATTTCCACATCTTCTGGATTTACTTTAAATTTTATATCTCTAAACTCATGTAATCTTGATAAATTCTGCTTTATAATATTTAGTGCAAAACTGTCATTTATTTTTCTTTCCTGCCCTATCAATGTTTTTACAAAACCTATAACTGTTGCAGGTATCTGCTCATCTATTGCATCAACTGCTGATTTTACTTCTTCTATTTTTGAAAGTGCATCTTGATAAAATACATCAAGTTTTGCCATATAATCAGATTTTTCTGCTTCATATTGTTTTTCAAACTCTACACGAGCCTGCTCAAATCCTTCCTGCCTGCCTTCTTCTTTTGCTGCTGCAAGCTGCTCAGGCATTGTATTTTTTAATGTTTCAAGCTCTGCATTAGCTGTATCAAGCTGTTTATCCCGCTCCATTAATGCTTTTTCAACAGTCAGCTTTAATGCTTCCATTTCTTCTGCATGTGCTTTATAGCTTTCAATCTGCTCTTTATATGATGTAAGTTCATTTTTCAGTGCTGCAAGCTCACTTTCACTGATTAATGGCGACATTTCAGGATTAGGAATAAATTCATCATTTAAAACTATACTGCTTCCACTATTTTCTATATGCGGCATATTATCATCAGATACTTTCTGCATTAAAGGAATATCTTCTGCTGGCAAATCATCTTCTTCTCTTTCAGTATTTCTTGAATGCACAACTGCCTGAGATTTTGGCTCATTATCAAACCCGTCAGAAAACATTGGTGCTTCTACAAAGCCCTGTCCCAGTTTTCCAGCAGGCAGGTCTACTTTTTCGCCAACAATACCGTCTTCTGCCTTTGCAAGACGGGACGGAGGCCAGTAATCCTTTTCTGTAATTTCATCTTCATATTCTTCTATTGTGTCAGGCTCATCTTCACCAGTATCACTAAACATATCCTGCACTGATAATTCTTCATCATCAGCAAAAGAGCGTAAATTATAATCTCTTTCACCACGCTCAACTGTGGCAAACTCTCTCAT
This sequence comes from Mucispirillum schaedleri ASF457, assembly GCF_000487995.2. Lineage (NCBI taxonomy): Bacteria > Pseudomonadati > Deferribacterota > Deferribacteres > Deferribacterales > Mucispirillaceae > Mucispirillum > Mucispirillum schaedleri. Next base: position 1,800,239 of record NZ_CP097562.1, on the reverse strand, counting down.
CTTAAATACACCCTCTGACCTGTCCTCTTTGATAACTTTTGATGACATAACTGCTCCATAATTAATAGAAAAATTAAAACTATATATTAGTCTAAAATTTTAAAAAGTTAAATAATACTTCCTATCCTGCAAACTTTAAAAAGCATAATAAAAGCCTGCTCTTTATAAAATTATTGCAGACAAATAACCTGCCTGCAATAATAAATTTTATAAAATATTTTATATATAAATTAAACAAACTGCTCTTCTTCACCGCCACCAATACTAATAACACCTTCTTCATCAAGCTCCCTAACGATAGCAACAATCTCATGCTGAGCTTTTTCAACATCTTTCAAGCGGACAGGTCCCATATAGTCCATTTCTTCCTGCATGGTTTCCATAGCACGCTTAGACATATTTTCAAAGAATTTTTTCTTAGTATCTTCATCAGCTCCTTTAAGAGCAAATGTAAGCACTTTCTTATCAGCTTTTTTAAGTATTTCCTGAATAGCTGCTGTTCCAAGCACTTTAATATCATCAAATACAAACATCATATCTCTGATTTTTGCAACTAATTCTGGAGCATCTTTTTCTAATCTGTCAAGAGTAGTTTTACTTGCAACCCTGTCCATACGGTTAAATATCTCTGCAACAGATTTCACACCACCAACTTCAACATTATATGATGATAAGGCTTCAAACCTTTCTTCTAATACTTTTGAAAGTGTTTTAACTACAGCAGGAGAAATATCCTGCAGATTTGCAATTCTTACAGCTACTTCTGCTTTTAAATCTTCTGGCAGCTGTGCCATAGATTCTGCTGCATGAGATGGGTCTAAATGGGCAAGAATTAAAGCGATAGTCTGCGGGTGCTCATTCATAATAAATTTTGCGAGCTGTTTAGGGTCAATCTTAGTTAAAAATTCAAAACCAGATGACTGTTCAAGCATTTTAGTAAGCCTGTCAATAATCTTCCTTGCCCGTTCTGGTCCTAATGATTTAACAAGGATAGATTTAGCATACTCTAAACCGCCTTTGGAAATAAATTTTTTCGCAAGCATCATGTTGTAAAATTCTTCTACAACTTCATCTATCTGCTCAGGTGGGACAACCCTTGTTAAAGCTATCTCTTTTGATAAATCAGAAACTTCTTCATCATCAAGAAATGCCATAACTTTAGAAGATATTTCTTCACCTAATGCAACCATTAAAATAGCAGCTTTTTTCATACCCTGTGATGTCTGCAAGCCCGTAAGGGCAGCCATCATGGCAGCTGTATCTTCTTTAGCCATTAGTTACTTCCCCCTTGATTACCACCGCTTTTAATCATAGCTTTTACTAAGTTTGCTATCATCTCAGGGTCCTCATTTGCCTGTTCTTCAATTTTCTTCAACATCACTTTAGATTTTACTGCTTCAACATCAATAGGGGTAGATTCTTCTAACTCTGCCTCTATTTCACGCTCTAATTCTTCAACAGATTTAGGGAAACCACTTTCATCGCCAACAGAAATATCAAGCCCTGACATTTGAGCATCAAGAGCAGATTCTCCGAGCATTTCTTCATCAATTTCTCTAGATTTATCAAGCCTTTTAAAGATAGGTCGTAAAATAAGCAGCCAAAACATAAAAATAATTACAACAGCACTTACATAAGATGCGATTTGTTTTATCATTTCCATACGCTTAGCACTCTCTTCTGCCATTAAATCTATTTCATCTTTTGTAGTATCAAAAGATATATTTGTTACTTCAATAACATCTGTCCTGCCTGCATCATATCCAACGGCAGCTGCAACAGCAGCACGGAGTTTTGTCATTTCATCTTCTGTCCAAGGTTTACGCACAAGCTGTCTTGCACCGTCTACTGTCTCTATAGTTTGTCTATCGTCTACAACTACTGCAACCGTGAGCCTTTTTATCTCACCACCAACTTTATTTTCCCTTGTAACCGTTTTATCTATTTCATAATTAGTTGTTTCATCAGTTTTGCTGTATTCACTGACTATACCATCTACTAATATATCAGGCTCTGCAAGGTTTGATTCAACACCGGGAATGCCCTGCGGACCTTTACCAGTCTGCCTTGAATTAATCTCTAATGTTCTTTGGGAACGGGTCACTGGTGTTTCGCCAAATTTTTCACTAATAACTTCTCTTTGAGAGAAATCCATAGCAACACTTACACGGACAATAAAAGGATTATCTGCACCAAGCATAGGAAGAAGTGCATTTTTAAGCCTGTCTTCCATATATTTTTCCTGGTCTCTTTCATAAGCTATTTGATTTTGAGTAAGTCTGTATGGCTCATTTGCCTCTGTCATAAAAGCACTAAGCAGGTTACCAGCAGTATCAACCACCTGAATATTTTTTGGCTCAAGCCCTTTTACAGCTGCTGCAACTAAATGGCTGATAGAGCGGACTTCATCTTCGCTTAAAACCTGCCCCTGCCTTAATTTTAATGCAACAGATGCTTTTGCCTGCTGCTCTTCTGAAATAAAAAGCCTTTCTTTTGGGATGCTTAAATGGACTTTTGCTTCTAAAACTTTATCCATTGCAGCGATAGTGTTGCTTAATTCGCCCTGCAATGCTCTTTGATAGTCTACATTCTGCATAAATTCAGTTTTACCAAAACTTGATTTATCAAAAAGCTCAAATCCAGCAGCAGGTGGAGTTTTTGGCAGCCCCTGCTCTGCAAGCATCATTCTAGCATTATATACATTTTCTTGTGGAACTTCTATAGATGTGCCGTTTACTCTAAAAGGAACAGTCTGCTGGCGTAACTTGTTACTGACTGCCTGAACATCTTCCTGAGTCATATCAGTATAAAGTGGTTTATAAGCTGGCTTATTAGCCCAGATAAGCAGAACAGTAACAGCAGCAATCACTGCAACAGATGCAGCACCAATCGCCACTTTTTGAAGTGTTGTAAGCTTTGCCCAGATATCTAAAAACTGTGTGGATAAATTACGCACCGCCATATATGGTCGCTCCTATACTATATATAAAATTACACTATGCACAAATATAGTGACATATACTGCAATATATAAAATTTCTTTAACAGTTACAAGTATTTTTTTAAATTTAACCATATACTGTTATAATAGCAGTAAAAACTTCCACATTATATTATATCATTAAAATAAATGCAGAACTTTATATAAGACAAATACTATTTTGTATAATTATCTATCTGCCTGCTTATAGACCTTAATTCACTAACTGCATCACCTGCAAAAAATATTGCAAAAAAAGAAGAACATATTAAAACAATAAAAACAACCACAGCAAACCTTTTAATATTTAAAGGCAGAAAATTCCATAATAATTTCAATGAGGATACTTTTTCTTTTTCAGAGTTATATTTTTTATCCAATATTTTCACCTAAGTATTTATAAAGACATTATTATTTTTTTATATAAAGATAGTAACTATACAGTTACACTGTTAAAAGACAGCATACTACAAAAGGGATAAGAAAATCAAGTGCAGCAAAAATTTATATACTACACTTGAGTTTTAATAACTTCTTGATAAGCAGATAATAATTTATTACGGACTTCCATCATCATTTTAAGTGATGTATCAGCTTTCTGCATAGCTATCATTGTATCATGCACATCAGTATTTTCACCATTAAGTGCCTGCTGAATAGCTGCTGTTGCATTATGCTGAGCAGAATCCACATTATTAAGTGCTGTTTTCAAAATATCAGAGAAACTGTCCCCTTCCACAACAGAAGGCTGCTGTGTAGAGCTGTAATTTGTTTCAAGACTGTTTGGAAGTAAAATATCCAGTTTATTAATATCAGCCATTTTCTGCTCCTATCTTTCTATATATAATATACAATCTTTTTAATTACTTATCAACATAAATCTATATCAGGAAAATTTTACCACATATAAATGGTATAAAATTCCTGTTTTTAAATATCAGGAAAAAATTTCCTTATATTATTGTCGTCCAATTTCCAGTGCAGCATTAGATAATTGTTTAGCTGACTGCAAAATAGTTAAGTTTGATTCATAAGCTCTTGCTGCTTCTAAAAGGTTTACCATTTCTTCAACAGGGCTTATGTTAGGCATAGCAACATAACCTTCTTCGTTTGCATCTGGATGGGTTGGGTCATACTGCAAACGAGGTGGTTTAGTATCTTCATATATTTTATCCACCTGAACACCGCCTTTATGCTCGCCTGTTAAAACTTGTTTAAATATAACATTTTTCTTCCTGTATGGTCCGCCGTCTTCTGTGCGTGTAGTGTTAGCATTTGCCATATTTGAAGATAATACACTCATTCTTATTCTTTGTGCAGAAAGCCCTGTGGCTGCCACATCTAATACATCAAAATAACTCATTTTCTACCTCTCACTTCTTACTGAGCCTGTGTTCTTGTTAATTCAACAAGACCTGTTACTTTTTTGCCGGCTATTTGAGAAAGCAGTTTATATCTTAACTCTGCTTCTGCCTGCTGGCTCATTTCATAATCCAGATTAACATCGTTTCCGTCATTTTTTATAGATGGGTTATTTTGGAAACGAACTAATGTCCTAGGGTCTAATTCTTCGTCACCTAATGGCATGTGCATTGAATTAGTGCGTTTAAGTGATACAGGATTATTTGCATTAGAGTAATACTCTTCCATAACTTCACTGAAAACAAGTTTAACAGCTTTATATTTTGGAGTATCCTGATTTGCAATGTTTCTTGATATACCGTTGTTTTTTACTGATAAAGTATCAAGAGCAAAGTTTAAATCATTTACTTTTGTTTTATCAAAAATCCCTATCATTTCACACCTCTTACTTTTTAGTAAGCAATACAAATGCCACTTTTAAATTCACTTGCTTATTTATTAGCAAGAGATGTGCCAAAATAATAAAGATTATTTCTCTTTCTTTTTCCTTGTCATTGTAAATGATTTTTCATAGAAAATTAAAAGAGGGATAGTAACCCCTACTGCCAGTGCGGTAATAATAAACAATGCAGTAATACCGTTATCAAAAATATTTATAAGTATTTCCTGTTTGGCAATAATAGTTGATGCCTGACTGTATTTTACTATGGATAAAATAGTTTCATAAGCATAAAGTCCCGGTATCATAGGAAGAAGTGCAGGAAATGAAATAACTTCCATAGAGCATCTTAATTTATTAGCCATATAAAGCCCTAAAAAGCCTATTATAACAGCTGCAATTAATGTAGATGTTGATATTCCTATCCCATAATGTGTTATTAAAAAATATCTGCATCCTCTGCCAGCTGCTGCCAAAATGGCTGTATATATAATAAGCCTTTTAGGCGGGTCGCTGATTAATGCAAAACCAACAGCAGCAATGGCTGCAAAAAGTGCTTCATTTAATGAGTATAATATTGTATGTATCATAAAAATAACCAGTTTGTTAAAGATAATGTTGCATAAAGACCTATTGCTATACATATAACCAGTATTATAGAGCTTACTGCCCTTGCTATACCTGTCATAACATGGCCGTCAAGTATATCTGTAACAGAATTTATTATATGAACTCCGGGTATTAAAAATAATACACTTGTAGATACTGCTACATTTAATGTATTTGTAGATATAAGAAATGTTCCAATTAAATATGCAGTAAACGATGCAGTAAATGAAACAGCTGTTATCATAGCTCTTACATCAAATTTTAATTTAAGCAGAAAAAGTCTTAAAGAAAAAGCCACAAGTGTAGAAAGAAAAACTATAAGCATAGCATAATAATCACCGCCAAAAAGCTCACAAAATGCAGCAATGGCAAATGATGCAAAAAGCAATACTATAAAATTAGATGAATGTGCCTTTGACACAATTTCACTATACCTTTCTTTCACTTCTTTTAAAGACATATTAGTATCAAATGACTGCCAGCTTAATGCACTTAAATCATTTACTATGCTTAAGCTTAAATGGGGCTGCATCTGCTGCTTTACAGAAGTGCATCCCTTAGAAGTATCTGCTGTATCTTTAATAGTCATTGTAATATTTCTTTGAAAGATTGCTATGGCTGCTTCATAGCCAAAGGATTTACTTATCCTTGTAACATTGCGGACAGTTCTTTCAGTATTTGCTCCTGAACGCATTAACATAACAGCATAATCAAGTAAAAAATTACTTAATTCTTTAATGTCTGCAGTTTTCATACTACCTCACTATATTTTTAAACAAGAGATTTATATAATACTGATAAAAGCTGTTGTCAATTAAAAATATTTATAAAAAACATATTTTTTTGAATGTATTTTAGCATAGAAACACAATAATTACTTGTAATTAATATTATAAACAGAAAGGCATAATTATACAGATGTGTTTTTAATCTTTTCTTTATTTTTTTAGTCATTTGTGCTATTGCTTTTTATATTATACACATTTTATCATATAAAAAAGGTGATTTATGCAAATACTTTTTATGCTTACAGGTATTCCCGGTTCTGGAAAAAGTTATGATATTAAAAGACTGAATTTAGAACATTTAACTATTTCTGCAGATACTCTGCGTATTATGAACGGCACATTATTTCCTTATATTGATAAAAGCAGTAATATTGACAGTTTCTATGACAGCATAGTTTTTGAGCAGCTTATGCAGATGCTTGAAAACAGAATGATATATGGGCAGACAACTATTTTAGATACTACTGGGCTTTATAATATAAACAATATATTAGATATGGCAAAAGCATATAGATACAGGGTAGTTTATGTTGTATATGATAAATACAGCATTGATGAATGTTATAATAATATTCGTTCAAGGAAATATAATAACAGCATATCTTATGATGTATTAATAAAATATCAGGCACGGCTTATTGAATTTAAGAAAAAACATAAAGATTATGAAACAGATTTATATTCTGCTGTTGCCAAATGGGATACTTTTTATCTACAGCAGGAAACATTTAAACAGTATGAAGATATAACTGTTATACCTGATATACATGGAAGCTATACTGTATTTTCCAAATTTTTAGAAGATAATGATATGCTGCAGGATACTAAAAAGGCATATATATTTTTAGGTGACTATATTGACAGAGGCGAAAATAATGTATCAATGATAGAAGCATTAATATGGCTTGCTTCTCTTAAAAATGTATATCTTATAATGGGTAACCATGATTTAAGACTTTTTTACTGGGCTTTTGATAAACCATACGGTGGTAATAATTTTAAAAAAACTATTGAAGAAATAGAGAAAAAGAAAAGTGAAAAAGAAATTGAAAATATGAAAAAATCTATTAGAAAAATCTCTAATACTGTAAAAGACTATATTTATTTTGAATTTAACGGACAGAAATATTTTTTAAATCATGCAGGCATTGAATATATGGATAATCATTTTCCAGCCTGCTTTTTAAACGGCAAAAAAACTTATGGTTATAAAGAAGATAATGATACTTATGAAAGCTATATAAAAGTTGCTGGTATCTGGCAGGCAAACCATCCTGATATTATACAGATTTTTGGGCATAGAAATTGTTTTCCTGACAAACTGGAAAATGGCATAAAAATTAATGATAATGCTTACTGCCTTGAATGTAATATTGAATATGGCGACCCGCTTATAGTATTTTCATTAAAAGATAAAGCAGTAAAAATGTATGACAACCCTGCTAAGAAAAATAAAAAAATAGAAAATAATCTAAAAAATATAATACAGGAAAAAGAGTTTAAAGAACATAATATAAAATCTATAAACTTTACCAGAAATGTTTTCCATAAAAGAATATGGAATGATATAACAATCAAAGCCCGTGGATTATATAAATATATAGACAGCAGCGAAATAGCAGGCAGGGGATATATTAAATTTTTTAATATAGGTGAAAAAGAAGATACAAAAATAGAAAACTGGGTAAAAGATATAGAATATCCTGTTTATGTTTATAAAAAATATAATGGTTTTTTAGGTATTGTATTTTATAACAAAACAACAAAAGATTTAGAATATGCTACAAAATCAATAGCTTATGGAAAAAAATATAATAGATATATTGAAGAATTATTAAATAATGAGCAGAAAGAATATATAAAAGAAATAAGCAAAAAGCATAATGTAACATTTCTTTTTGAATGTATCCATATAAAAGATAATGAACACCCAATAAAAGCTGAAAAATCAGAAATAGTGCTGCTTGATATAGTAGAAAATAGTGAAGATTTAGTTTATAAAAATGGCTTGGCAGGAAACCTTTTTAATAAAAAAGAACTGCTTGATACAATTTATAATGAAGAAGACTTATTAAAAACTGCTGAATATTATAATAACAGTTTAGATATGGATATTGAAGGTGTTGTGCTGCAGGATAAAAATAATAAAATGCTTAAAATAAAAACAATTTTCTATAAAACAAAAAAATTATTAAGATCTTTAAGCTATTCTAATAATATAAAGGTTGTAGAAAATCCATATTATACTGTTACTGCTAGAAGCCTTGCATTTTTAGCAGCAAAGGATTTAATAAGGAATAATAACCTTGATAAATGGAATGATATTACATTAAATGACTTAAAAGAATATTATAAAACACTGAAATTATAAGGATAAATTTAGCTTCTTCGCTATGCTCAGAATAGACATTGTGCTGTGGAAACGCTGAAAAATAAAAATATTACAATTAAGTCATTTTGAGCCTGATTTTTTAAAGGCGAAAAATCTAAATTATTTATATTACAGTGATGTATAATACATTTAAGTTATATGCTTTTTTAGATACTTCGCCTTTTAGGCTCAGTATAACATAGAAGCAGGCTCACAGTTAATTAGTTTATATTAAAAAAATAGCGGACATCCTGTCCGCTTGACACGAGAGCTCCATCTCCCAGGCGAGATTGTTTCTCTACCCATCTTTTCATTAGCAAACAATATGCCAAAAAATATAATTCTTAATATTTTAAAAAACTATTGACAAATCCCCCCCCCCGTTTATAATGCAGCTGCACTAAATAATTGGGAGAAATGTTGTATGAAAAAAATCGTTTTATTAATTCTATTTGCAGCTTCTATATCAGGATGTGCTGCAACTGGTATGAATGGCTGGTTATACACAGGTGTTACAGAACCTGTCAATGCTACAAATGCTGCTCAAGGAAGTAAAAAAGGAGAAGCATCTTGTATTAATGTTCTTGGAATTGTAGCTGCTGGTAACTGTTCCATAGATGAAGCAGCCAGACAAGGTGGTATTAAAGCCATTAAAACAGTTGATAAGAAAAGAAGCTCTGTTTTAGGTTTATATGTTAAAGAAACCACTATTGTAACAGGTGAATAAAAATACAATGAATTTATTAAAAATTTTTGGTAAGTCTAAGTTAATAAAAAACCTGTATATTTAAAATATACAGGTTTTTATAGACTTATAAAAATATCATTTAAAATTTTATATGTTTATATTAAAGCTCAAAAATATTTATATAAATATTTTTAAACTTTAAACTGTTCTATTAAGTTTTTCAGTCTTTCTGTTCTTTGCTGCAAATGGCTTACAGTATTATTCACTTCATTTACTGCCGCATTGCTTTCTTCAATACCTGCTGCAACTACCTGTGCATTATCAACAACTGACTGGATTGTAACATACTGGTCTGATACTGACTGAGAAATAGGCTTCATATCATTATAAAGATTAGTAACATCTTCAACTGCTCTTTTGATTTCTCCAGTAACACTTTGAATATTAGAAGCACCTTCCTGCACACTTGTTACTGATTTATTCATTGCATTAGATGCATTTTCAGAATCTTTTGATAATTCATTAATAATAGTTTCTACTTCTCCTATTGCATGCTGAGTTCTTTCTGCAAGTTTTCTCACTTCATCTGCAACAACTGCAAACCCTCTGCCTGCTTCACCTGCTCTTGCTGCTTCTATTGCTGCATTTAATGCAAGCAGGTTAGTCTGGTTAGCTATATCATTAATAACATTTAAGATATTACCTATCTGTGCAGAGCTTTCTGATAAGTGGCGGATAGTCTCTGATAATGATATTGTATCTTTTTCAATATCACCCATATCACAGCTTACATCATCTAAATTTTCAGCTTCTTTTCTTGTATTATCAGCAGTAGTTTCTAAAAACTGCATATTTGTTTCAAGTGCATTACTTGTATTTTTAGAAATATTACTTATCTGACCCATGCCGTCAACCATTTCTGATACCTGGTGTGCCTGATTATCAAAAGTTGTTGATAATTCTTCCATAGTTGCTGCAAGCTGATTATTAGAAGAAGCTACTTCTTCAACAGAATCTCTTACTTCTTTTATAACACTTTCCATAGAAGCGATAAATATATTTACACCTTTAGCTATCTGACCTAACTCATCATCAGTTTTTGCTTCAATACGAGTGGTTAAATCTCTTCCCTCTGCAGCTTTTGTTATCTGCTGCTGAAATACTGTTAAAGAATTAAGTGATATTCTTAATATAAAAAGCACTATAAAAAGTGATACTGCTAAAAGAATAAGCCCAAAAACAGTGCTTTTCAGAGCAACAGTTCTAATCTGCTTTGTAACAAGGCTGCTGCTTATTGTATAAAATATATATAAATCATAATCAGGAATTTTATAAACTGTTGCCATACGGGTGTCACCAGAGCGGCTTATATAAGATACATAACTGTCTGAAGATACAGAGCCATTTATAACACCTTTAAGAAAGTCGCCTAATTCTTTAGCAAATACACTGTCAGCCCTTTTTGTTAATATGTCACTTTCACTTGCAGAAATAATTCTTGTATCACTTTCCACTAAATAAAACTTTCCTTCAACAGCTGAATTTGCCATTTTTTTATAAAGTTCAGTAAAATCAAGATATACATCAAAAGTAATAAGCCCTTTAACACCATTTTCTGCTGTTATGGGATGGCTAATTGTAATACACAGCACATCTGGACGAACCTGGTCAGTATATGCTTTTGAAACAAAGACACCATTATAGTTTAAGCCATTTTTATACCAGTCCCTGACTCTATGGTCATAATCTGCTCCAAGTTTTAAATCATTAACAGAATAAAATGTGCCGTCATCAAATGCTGCCATAATGTTTGATACGCCAAGTGTATTTTTAGTTTCTTCAAAAGCAGTTTTATATCTTCTTACTAAATATTCAGGAGTTGATCCATTCATTGATTTTGCAAGCATAGTAATTCCACTTGTATATCCATCAAAATCTTTACCTAATATTGCAGCAATATTATCTGTTACTCTGTTTTGAATACTTTTATAGAGATTCATAAAGTTTGTATGCATACTGAAATAATTAAAAGAGATTAAGACTAATACTGTCATAATTAATGCCGCAGCAGATACTATTAAGAGTTTTGCTCTTAATGATAGATGGATTTTATTCATAGATTTCTCCTTTGTAAAATACAGATATTTTTTTATATACTTTTTGACAGGACTATAAAAACATTTATTTTACTGTATAAAATAATAAGATAATTAAGATAATAATGTCAACAAAAAATTGCTGTTAATCTGTTTAAAATAGATGCCTTGCATAAATATATGCAAAATCTATAAAAAAATATTATCTTTTTCTAAACTTATCAAGTGTCATAAGAATTTGTGCCAGAGTTTTATAAAGTGTTTCTGGTATTTCTTCATCAACTTCTACAGAATTATATAATGTTCTAGCAAGTGGCGGGTCTTCCACTATCTTTACACCACTGGCACGGGCAATCTCTTTTATTTTCAATGCCATAAGCCGCTGTCCTTTTGCCACAACTTTTGGTGCTCTGTCTACATCCATATCATACCTTATGGCAACAGCATAGTGAGTAGGGTTTGTTATAACCACATCTGATTTAGGGACTTCTTCCATCATTCTCTGTCTTGCGGCATCTCTTTGAGCCTGCCTGATACGGTTTTTTACAATAGGGTCCCCTTCCATCTGCTTATATTCTTCTTTTATTTCCTGCTTTGTCATTTTTAAATCTTCATTATGCTGCCATTTTTGATAAGCATAGTCTGCTATACCTATTACAAGCACTAATGCAGCAATACGAATAGCAACATCAAAAACTAAATGACCAAGATATACCATAAGGTCTCTGTAATCTGCATCAGTCATTCTGACAATAGTATCAATCTCATTATGAACCAGATACCAGGCATAAGCAGTAAGCACAAAGATTTTTAAAAGCGATTTTATAAGCTCTACAACTTTGCGTTTATTAAAAAATGTTTTCATAAAATTAGCAAAGAAATTAAGCTTGTTAAATTTTGGCTCTATTGCTTTTGTTGAAATATAAAACCCTACCTGATAAGCATTTATTCCTATTGCAAGGACAAATAAAAGAGCAAATATAGGAAGTGCTGTTTTTGCCATAAACTGAATGGAAAATATAAATAAATCAGAAGCTGATTCTTTAGTGATAGTAAAATTATTAAATTTAAAAAATTCTTCTACAAGATTTTCAAAATTATCAAGCATATATGGCACATAAACATACATAGCTGCAACTGCAGCTACAAGCAGCACACCAGAAGATAAGTCCATACTTTTAGCGACATTTCCTTCTTTTCTGGCATCTTCCTTTTTCTTGGAAGTGGCTTCTTCGCTCTTTTCTGCTCCGTCCTGATTTTCTGCCATATCTGCCTACACCTTAAATATATGATTATATTAACAAACTTTATTTCAGCTTGCTTTTTAGATATTTACCAGTATACGATTTTTTACATTTTACACAATCTTCAGGTGTTCCTGCAAAAACAATTTCTCCGCCGCCGTCACCGCCTTCTGGACCTAAATCTATTATATAATCAGCACATTTTATGACATCAAGATTATGCTCAATAATAACTATACTGTTGCCGTTATCCCGCAGTCTTTGGAATATTTTAACAAGTTTATTAATATCATCAAAATGAAGACCTGTTGTTGGCTCATCAAAAAGATATAATGTTTTGCCTGTTGAGCGTTTCATTAACTCTTTTGCAAGTTTTACCCTTTGAGCTTCACCACCAGATAATGTTGTAGCTGGCTGACCAAGCTTAATATAGCCTAACCCCACATCTCTTAATACTTCCAGCTTTGCTTTCAGTTTTGGAATATTATCAAAAAACTCTACTGACTGGTTTACTGTCATATTAAGACATTCTGCAATATTTTTATTTTTATATGTAATATCAAGTGTATCTCTATTATATCTTGAGCCGTTGCAGGCATCACATTTTACAAACATATCTGGCAGAAAGTGCATTTCTATTTCAATATATCCTTCCCCCTGACATATTTCACATCTGCCGCCTTTTTTATTAAAGCTGAATCTGCCAGCATTATATCCCCGCATTTTAGCTTCTGGTATAACTGCAAAAAGCTCTCTTATATCCTTAAATATATCTGTATAAGTAACAGGGTTGCTTCGCGGTGTTCTGCCTATTGGGGTCTGGTCTATATCTATAACTTTATCAATAAAAGATACACCAGTTACCGCTTTATGCTCGCCTGCTTTATATGTAGAACCATAAAGCTGCCGCATAAGCTCTGGGTATAATATATTTAATATTAATGTGGATTTACCTGAGCCGCTGACACCTGTAACACATGTGATTAAACCAAGAGGAATATCTACATTTATATTTTTTAAGTTATGCTCTTTTGCTCCTTTTATAGAGATAATTTTAGTTTTATCAACTTTCAGTCTTTCTTTTGGCACCTCAATATTAAGTCTGCCAGAAAGATACCCGCCTGTTAATGATTGCTCTGAATGCATTAATTCTTTTGGCGTGCCTTGAAATACTACTTCCCCGCCTTTTCTGCCTGCTCCTACTCCCATATCTATAATCTGGTCGCACTGCATAATAGTATCTTCATCATGCTCAACAACGATTACACTATTGCCTATATCTCTTAAATTTTTAAGAGTGGCTATAAGCATATCATTATCTCTCTGATGCAGACCGATAGATGGCTCATCAAGAACATAAAGCACACCAGTAAGCCCTGAGCCAATCTGTGTTGCAAGCCTTATTCTTTGAGCTTCACCACCTGATAAGGTAGATGCTTTCCTATCCATTGTAATATAATCTATGCCTACATCATTAAGAAAATTAAGACGCCTTAATATTTCTCTAATAATCTTATCTGCCACTTCTTTTTTAAAGCCGTCAAATTCCAGTTTAGAAAAGAAACCTATTGCCTGCTTAATATTAAATTTAGCAGCTTCTGCAATATTAAGCCCATTAATTCTAACAGAAAGGCTTTCACTTTTAAGCCTTGTGCCGCCACATTTTTCACATGGGCGAAATGTCATATATTTTTTAGCAGTTTCTATTTCACTGATTATGCCTGATGATAACATCTGCTGCAGCTCGCCAAAAACACCGTGAAAATGTTTTTCATAAAAAACTTTTTTATCCCCTTTAAATGTAAAAAGTTCTAAAGGTTCATCCACTCCATGAAGTATAATATCTTTATGTTTTTGTGAAAGTTTCTGCCATGGAATGTTTAAATCTACATTATATTTTGCTGAAAGTGCATTTAATATATTATAGAAATGGAAGTTGTCATACTGCTCCCATACTTTTACGGCACCATCTCTTATACTTTTTGATTTATCAGGGATAACAGCATCTTCATCAAATACTGAGCGTTCTCCTATGCCTTCGCATGCAGGACAGGCTCCAAAAGGATTATTAAAAGAAAATATTCTAGGCTCTACTTCTGCTATACTTATACCGCAGTCAATACATGCAAATTTTTCACTGTAAAGAGTTTTTTCTCCATTGCATAATATTTCAACTAATCCATCTGCATTTCTTAAAGCTATCTCTATGGAATCTGTTATTCTTCTAGATACATCATTTTTTATAACTATCCTGTCTACTGAAATAGAAACATCGTGTTTAACATTTTTATCTATCTCTATATCATCTTCAAGACGGACACTTTCTCCGTCAAGGTATGCTCTCACAAATCCATTTTTAAGCATATCTTTAAAATATTTTTTAAATTCGCCTTTTTTCCCTCTGATAACTGGTGCAAGTATTTCTATTCTGGCACCATCCCCATAAGCTAATACATTATCAACTATTTTCTGCACTGTGTATGACTGTATTTTTTTATTACAGATTGGGCAGAATACATCGCCAACCCTTGCAAATAAAAGACGCATATAGTCATATATTTCTGTAATAGTGCCAACTGTTGAACGGGGATTTTTGCTTATTGACTTCTGCTCTATGCTGATAGCTGGAGATAAATATTCTATTAAATCCACATCTGGTTTTTCCATAAGCTCTAAAAACTGCCTTGCATAAGAAGAAAGACTTTCCACATATCTTCTTTGACCTTCTGCATAAAGAGTATCAAAAGCAAGTGTTGATTTACCAGAGCCACTGACCCCGGTTATTACTACAAGAGAATTTTTTGGTATATCTAAATCTATATTTTTAAGATTGTGCTGTCTTGCACCACGGATAATTATACTGTTTTTCATTTTATTACTCATTATTATATATTAATCAAGTGCGTTGGCATTTTTAAGGCTTATCCATGCAACTTCGCCATATTTTTCATCATAGTAAAATACCATATTTTCCATAGGCTCTTTTACAACGGCACCAACATTATAAAACATAACTGTAACCCCTTCAAATACTTTATTTTTTACTTTCATTCTAGGGGATTTAGCTTTATTTTCTTCTATTAATTTAGCTGCTCTTTTATCAAGCTCATCAATCAAATCGCTTAATGATGTTTTTACTTCAAGCATTTTTACAATTTTAGGATGGTTTGCAACTTTTGGTCTTTTTAAATTAAATCTTGATAATGCAGTATCTACTCTTTCAATGGTTTCTCCAATTCTTATTTTTTCTCTGCGAAGTTTTTCAAGTTCAAATTCTATGTAGTATTTCATACCAATAATTACATTAAATTTAGAGTTTCCATTTGTTCCAAGCTGTTTTACTGAAATATCCTGAAATGCTCTAATAAGCCCGCCTGCAATAATGCCATCACCATTCATAGCATCTATTTTAGTGCCTGCAAAAAGCTCGCAGTTAAAAGCATATTTTCTTATTTCTATACTTTCTCTTGCATATATTTTTGCTTTTTCTGCATATCCTATTACAGCAGTTCCGCCAGCTCTTACAAGCCCAGAGCCTGTGCATTTTATACCTGTTCTTAAAATAACATTGCCTTTTGCAATAATTTCACAGTCCTGACAAATGCCGTCAACTAATATATGCTTATCAGCTTCTATTTTAAAGCCTGAAAGAATATCGCCTTTTACATGGACAGAGCCATTAAATCTGATATTGCCTGTGGAATAATCCACATTGCCTTTTACCATATAAACAGGATATACTCCAAGACGCTTGTTTCCAAAATCTACATAGCCGTCAGTTGTTGCAGAAAAGATTGTTCCAGCTTCATTAACTGTTGCACCATCTCCCGGAAGTATAACAATATCTTTTGCAGGTATAGGAGTAACTTCTTCACCTTTAATATTTCTTCCACGGCTGCCATGTATTGCTGGTTTTTTAGTGATAAGTACATCACCTTTTTCTACCATTACTATATTATCAAGATTTTTAAAGTCTACTTTACCATCTTTAATTTTTGGCTTTTTATCAGCAGTGCCAAAGTGTAAAGTTATTTCTGCATCTTTTCCCGCAGTGGGACGAATGCCTGAAGCAATAATTTCATTTTCAATAACTTCCCCGTTTGCAAATCTTTGGAAAAGGCTGCTGATTTGATTTTTATCAATATTTTCTATCTCTTCTCCAGCTAAATAATCAAGAATTTCTTCTAATGTATGGGTTGTGCCTTCATTTAGTGCTGGATACATAAAAAGAAATCCAGTAAAAGCACCATCATCTGTTGTAAGATATACTTTTGAATTGACAATTTTACTATCGCACTTAAAGATTACTGTCGCCCTGTCTTCTGTGCCGCCTTCTATTTCATATTCGCCTGCACGCAGGTTATATACTTTATTGCATATATCTTTTGCTCTTTCCTGTGGCTTTTCTGCCTGGACTGTTATTTTATCCATCTTTTGGTATCCTTATGAGAAAACATGTATACAAGCCTAGTATAGAGCGGACACGAATGCTGCCATTATGTGCTTCTATAATGTCATGAACTACTGAAAGACCAAGACCTGTGCCTTTAATTTTTCCTGATGTATAAAACGGCTGAAAAAGTTTGCAAATATCTTCCTTTCGTATTCCTTTGCCATTATCTGCTACTAAAAAGCTGACATCTGTGCCTGTTTTTTTAACAGAAAAAACTATTCTGCCATTTTCTTTTGCAGCATCCCCTGCATTATTAAGCAGATTAAAGAATACTCTGAAAAGCCTGTTTTTATCTGCCACTATTTCATCATCATATTTTATACTAAACTCACATTTAGCATTAGAATCTTTAGAAAATGCTTCGCTGTATAATTTTAATTCATTAACAAGTTCACTTACTTTAAATTTAGTCTTGTGAACCACTAACTTATCTTTTGATAAATCAAGCATATCTTTTGCAAGTATAGTTATGTATTTCATTTCTCTTTTAACAGCTTTCACATATTCATACATTGCAGATGATTTATCAACTTCTTCTTCCATAAGACCAAGATAAACATCTGCAATAGCTAATAAATTAGACATATCATGAGCAACAGAAGATTTTAAAAGCCCTATTGCCTGCAGGTTTTCATTAGCTCTCATTTTATTATATAAATTATGCCTTTCTATTGCTAAAGCACACTGAGAAGCAATATATTTTGCTGTTTTAACATCACTGTCATTAAAATAGTCTTTCTCTTTATCTGTTAAGTAAAAAACACCTAATATTTTACTGCCAGCTTTTAAAGGCAGTGCAAGAAAAGATTTGCTTGATTTTGAAGAAGATTTTTTATTGACAATATATTCTGTGCCTGAGCCTGCCACATCACCTATTATACCTTGTTTAACAGATAAAAAGTTATGGTGCAGAGAGTTTTCTGTATAGCAGTTAATTGTAAGAGTATCCCAGTCAATAAGCATAATGGAAGCATTGCGGACTTTTAGATAATCGCCCGTGATTTTAATAATATCAGGCAGCAGAGTATCAAGCTCCATAGTGGAGTTTATTTCTGCAGAAATTTTAATTAAAGCACTTAATAACGGCCCACTCAAATGACACTTCCATATAATAAATTTAGTTTATATTATTCTCCTATAATATCATACTGCATATTACGAATTTTAGGAATAAACCCTGCTGTTTTAATAATATGTTTAATTTCTTCAGTTTTAAGGCGGAAATTGGCACCTGCTGCACGGACAACATTTTCTTCTATCATAACACTGCCAAAATCATTACCACCAAAAAACAGACCAATTTGAGCAACTTTTGCACCTTGGGTTACCCATGACACTTGAATATTTGGTATATTATCAAGATAAATTCTAGCAAGAGCAAGCACCCGCAAATACTCTATAGCAGTAACTGAATCATCATCTAATTCACTGTTTCCCGGCTGAAACGGCCAAGGGATAAAAGCAGTAAAACCACCTGTTTTATCTTGCAGTGAGCGTATTTTATCAAAATGACCAATAATTATCTCTGCCGCATCCTGCTTACGAAACATCATTGTTGCTGTAGTTTTAAGCCCCTGTTTATGAGCTTCTTCCATAACAGAAAGCCATGCAGCAGAGTTAATCTTATTAGGGCTTACATTTTTTCTGGCTTCATCATCTAATATTTCAGCACCACCACCGGGAATAGAATCAAGCCCTGCAGCCCTTAACCTTTTTATAGTTTCTGCAACAGTTAAACCGCTTTTTTTTGCAATATGGTGTATTTCAGGCGGCGAAAACGCATGCAGCCAAACAGGAAAAGTTTTCATAAATTTAAGCATATCTTCATAAAAATCAATTTGATATTCAGGATGCAGACCGCCCTGTAATAAAATCTGTGAGCCGCCTAAATCAAGAGTTTCCTGAATTTTCTGTGCAAGCTCTTCTTTTGATATGACATATCCGCCTTCTTCATTTTCATTTTTATAAAAGGCACAAAATTTACATTTACATGTGCAGATATTTGTATAATTAATATTTCTATCTATAACAAATGTTACAATATTTTCTGGGTGTTTTTCTCTGCGGATATTATCTGCCATTCTGCCAAGCTCTAAAATATCTGCATTGTTGTATAAGTCAACACCTTCTTGAAAAGAAATTCTTTTTATATTATTCATTCATAACCCTTATATAAGTCTGTATATGGCAGTTTGTCTGCATAAAAACTTTAATTCAATATTTTATATATACATTATTTTTTTACATAAGAAAAGTATTTTATTGTATAAGATAAATATATTTTGCCTTGACTTATATATGTAAATATAGTAAGTAGTAATCATTACTATTTTCAAGTGATTATTTTTTATTTTTATCTGTTTTACTTGTTTATAGTAATGAATTAATATTACTTTGGAGCAGAGTATGAATAATGAAAAACTGCAAATTAGTATATTTAATATAATTGGTGCAGGCTATGGTGTTCTTGTTTTAATTATATTAGGTATATCCATTCTTTCAATCAATAGAATAAGCTTTATTGATAGAAATTTATCTGAAATTAATAATGTAAACTCAGCAAAACAAAGAGTAGCTATTGATTACAGGGGTTCTGTGCATAACCGCTCTATCTCTGTTAGAGATGTAGTTCTTGCAGATAATAATCAGGCAGAATTAAACAAGTATCTTGAAGAAATACGCTTTGAAGAACAGTTTTATGTAGATGCAAAAAAACGCATGATGGAAAATTTTGTTAATAATAATATGCTTACAAGTGAAGAAAAAGCTATTTTAGATAAAATTAATAATACAGAAACTGCTGCTATGCCATTAATTCAAGGCATAATAGATGATAAACAGAATGGCAGCAATATAGAAATGATGGAAAAATTAAGTAAAGTTCGTCCATTATTTGTAGACTGGTTAAAATTTATTAATGAATTTATTAACTTAGAAGAAGCAAAAAATCAAGCAGTAACTCCAATAGTTACAAAAAGCACTGCTAATTTTAAACTTATGATGATATTAAACTCTTTCATAGCTTTAATACTTGGCTTTTCTATTGCATTTTTCATTATCAGATACCTTGTTAAACTTTTAGGTGGAGACCCGCAGGATGCTTCAAAAAGCTTTAATGCAATTTCTCAAGGTGACTTATCCCGCGAAATTAAAACTAACAAAAAAAATGCAGACAGTATGCTTTCCCACATTGTATTTATGCAGGGACATTTAAGAAATGTTATTAAAAATATCCAGCATTCTGCTGATGAATTAGGCAAAAGCACTCATGTTGTGGCAGATTCTTCAAATCAGGCACAGCATGCAGCAGAAGAACAGCATGCAGCATCTATGCGAAGTGTAGACCAGATAAAAATAATAAGTGCAGGCACAGCAAAAATTGCAGAAATTGCAAGGCAGACAGAGCATAATTCTGAAAAAACATTAGAGCTTTCTAAAAAAGGCAATGAAGCTATGAATAATACTACCGAAGCTATTAATAAAGTAAGCTCTACAGTGCTTGAAACTGCTGAAAAAATTAGAAATCTTAAAGATAAATCAACAGAAATCAGCGGCAGTGCAGGCTTAATTGCAGAAGTTGCAGACCAGACAAACCTGCTTGCATTAAATGCTGCAATTGAAGCTGCAAGAGCAGGTGAACACGGGAGAGGGTTTGCAGTTGTTGCAGACGAAGTGAGAAAACTTGCAGAAAGAACAGGCGACACTACTGCACAAATTACTAATATGATTACTGAAATACAAAAAGAAATAGAAATAGCGGTATCTGCTATGGAGCAGACCCTGCCGCAGGTAGAAAAAGGCTTAGAGCTTGCAGGTATTACAAGTGAAATATTAAGTGAAATTCAAACACAGGCAAACGATTCTCTTGCTATGGCTCAAGATGTAAGCACATCTTCTACTGAACAGGAAAACGGTATACATACTATTGAAACATATTTAGCAGAAATGGCTGATATGTCATCTAATACTCAAAGTATGATGCAGGAAAATGTTAAAGAAGTTGAAAAACTTGAAACAATTTCTATGCAGTTAAAGGAAGAAGCATCTTTCTTTAAATTATAATAATCCGTGCAAATATATCTCTGCTGTTTTGATTACAGCAGAGATTTTATATTATTTATTCGTAGTTCAAATTCACTGCTTGCAATTTTTCTATAACTATTTTATATACCTAGTATGAAAGAAAATAATCAAAAACGAATAAACTGTTTTGACTGCATACATTTACAGATTACTTGGCAGCCTGCAACACCTTATGCCTGCAAGGCTATCGGGTTTAAATCTAAAATAATACCATCAATGGAAGTATTTAAAAACTCAGGCAGTCAGTGTATGCATTTTACCCCTAAACCAAAGGTTAAATAGTAAGTTATAAAATATATTTATCCTGCTTTTACAGTCTGTAACTTTATTATCAGACTTTACTATAAATCATATTGTAAATTTTATATATTATTTAAATCACTTTAACTTATTATTGTTAAAGTAAGAGAGCAGGCAGTATGGATAAAAAACTTTTTTTAAAATCAAAAGGTGCAGCACCCGGCACAATAATTTATGAAGGCGATACTGCACCAGTCCAAACTAATATTACATGCTGTAAAATTATGCATGACAAAGTAGAAGAAAGTGATGTTATAGATTATGATAATAAAGATAAATCTGTTACATGGATTAGAGTAACAGGTCTTTCAGACAGCAGTAAGGTTATAGAAACATTAAAGCCATTTAATATTGACAGCCTTACTTTAGAAGATGTTTTTGAAACATACCACAACCCTAAATTTGATGATACTTTTGACTATAATTTTATCATTATGCGTTCATTAAGCATTAATGCCACTATGCAGGATAACCAGATTTCTTTTATACATAAAGATAATTTTTTAATTACTTTTGAAGAATATCACTGTGACGAATTTAATATTGTTCTGCAAAGGATACATAAGAATTTTAATAAATTTTATACACGCGGAAGTGATTATCTTTTGTATGCTTTAATTGATGCAGTAATAGACAGCTATATTATGATATTAAACAATATTAACTTATCAGTTGACAGTATAGAAGATACTATGACACAGGATGTTACATGTCCATGTGATACTTCTCAGCTTTTTACATTAAAAAGATATGTAAACTTCCTGTCAAAGCACACAAGAACTTCTTATGATGTAGTAAACCAGCTTTTAAAACTTTCCATAGAGCACAGCAGCGAAAATAATATATATATTGTGCCTTATTATGAAGACTTGTGTGAGCATGCAGTATATTTAAATGAAGCTGTTCTATACTGTAAAGACTCTATACACTCAGTATATGCTGAAAATATGTCAAGAATGCAGTTAAAGTCTAATAAATTTATAAATATACTTACTATGCTTTCCACATTAATGCTGCCCCCTATGGTTATAGGCGGAATTTTTGGAATGAATTTTAATAAAATACCATTCTCATCATTTCCACATGGGTTTGCAGTAAGTGTATTTGCCATGTTTGCAGTTTCATTTATGCTTGCATGGTTTTTTAAGAAAAAGAACTTTTTTTGATTATTTACTTTTACAATAAAGCAAAAATATATTATACTTGCAAAATAAATAATTGATATTTTCATATAATATTGATAATATAAATATTTAATTTTACAAGTATTAATGCAGGTGTAAATGTATATTATAGATAGATTTAAGTTACCATTTTTTGTAGTTTTCTGGCTTATGTTTTCATCATTTTTTGTGTATGCCAGTCAGATTGATAATATGTATAAGGACTTAACTCTCCTTGACAAAACTGCTCAAATTGGCAGAAAATCTTATACTACAATAGGTGATAAGTTTTACAAAATTTATGCAGATAATCCATCAGGCAAATATGCAGATGATGCACTTCTAGGTGCTGCAAGGGCATACAGGCGTTCTTTTGAGCGTTTTAATATGCAGATAGATTTAGATAAATCCCTTAACTATTATAGAATGGTGCAGGGTGCTTTTTCTTCTGCTGCTGCAAGACGGGCTTATTTAGAAAGTGCAGATATTTTTCTTGCAAGACGCGACAGTGCTTCTGCAAAATTTACACTTAATAAACTTATGCAAAAACATCCTAACAGTGCAGAAGCCCGTGAAGCTGAAAAAAAGCTTGCTTCTCTTGGCACTAATAACCGCTCTACTATTACAAGACCAAATCCAGTTATTACAGCAGATAATCAGGTAAAAAAACAAGATAATAAGCCATTAAAAGAGCCTGTTAAAAATATTGCAGAAGAAGATGATAAAGATGTGGTATCAGTATCAGCTGGGCAGGATTCTGGAGCTACAGCATCAGGCAAAACAGTAAATGTGCATGGAATAAGATATTTTTCTGATAAAGATTATACAAGAATAGTTATAGATTTATCTAACAATGCAGAATATTCAAGCCACTGGCTTAAAGCAGATGCAGCACTTCATAAACCGCCACGCTTAACTATTGATATTAATAACTCAATACTTGGAAATAATGTTTCAAAAAATTTGTCTATTAAAGATGGTCTTTTAAATGCTGTCCGTCTTGGGTATCATCCGCAGGATAAAAGAACTCGTGTTGTGCTTGATTCTGCAAATGTAAAAGATTTTACAGTTTTTCAAATGAGCAACCCAAGCCGAATAGTTGTTGATGTATTTTCATCTGAAAGAAAAGAAGATGTGAAACGCCCTGTTATTGCTTCTAATAACCAGACCGCTAAAAACAATGCAGCAAAAGATATGAAAACAAAACGCCCAGATGACCTGCCAAAAGACATTACTCTTGGTGCTGCATTAGGGCTTAAAATAAGAACAATTGTTATAGACCCAGGGCATGGGGGAAAAGACCCCGGAGCAGTATATAACGGATTAAAAGAAAAAGATATTGTTCTTGAAATTGGTAAATATCTTTATGAATACTTAAAATCAGACCCTGATTTGAATATACATTTAACAAGAAATAAAGATGTTTTTATACCATTAGAAGAAAGAACAGCTATTGCTAATAAATTAAAAGCTGATATTTTTGTATCAATCCATGCAAATGCAGCTAAAAATAAAGCTGCATCAGGACTTGAAACATTTGTATTTAATGTAACAAATGACAGAGCAGCATTAGAAGTAGCAGCTCTTGAAAATCAGGCAACTACTAAATCTATTTCAGATTTGCAGGGTATTCTAAAAGATATATTAAAATATTCTAAATTAGAAGAATCTGTATCACTTGCAGGTTCTGTGCAAAGCTGTCTTGTAAAAAATGTTAGTGCATCATCAAAACAAAATCTTGGAGTTAAACAGGCACCATTTTATGTGCTTGTTGGTGCAACTATGCCTGCCATACTTGTAGAAACTGGCTTTTTGTCAAATAATGATGATGCTTCTAAATTAAAATCTTCAACTTATAGAAAAAAAGTGGCAAAAGGTATATATGACGGTATTAAGGAATATATATCGAAATATAATAATTTCTAGGTAATTATTATGGGGTTTACTGACCTTTTTGAGCCAAGCCACCTGCTTACATATTTTTTAATAATAATGCGTATGGGTGGCTTATTTTTTACAGCACCAGTATTCAGCAGTTCATCACTTTTAAACCCTGTCCGTATGATTTTAGTGCTGATAATATCTTTGCTTTTACTTCCTGTTGTGAACCCTGTTACTATTACAGACCCTAATATTTTGTGGCTTATAGTAAGCGTTGCAAAAGAAATATTAATAGGAATATGTATAGGTGGTATGACAAGCCTGCTTTTTTCTGGTTTGCAGCTTGGGGGTTATCTTGTAGACTATCAAATAGGTTTTAGTATGGTAAGTGTTATAGACCCATCTACTAACTCAAATGTGTCATTTACTGGGCAGATATATAATATTTTAGGCACATTAATATACCTTGGCATATATGGACACCATATTTTTTTACGGGCAGTTGGGCAGTCATTTGATTTTATGCCTGTTGGTGATTTTACTTTTAACAAAGATGCTTTAATGTTTATTTTAACTACATTTATTAAGATATTTGTTATTGCCATACAGATTACAGCACCAGTATTTATTGCCCTTATGATAACAAATGTAATTATGGGAATACTTGCAAGACTTGTTCCACAAATGAATATAATGGTGATAGGCTTTCCTGTAAAAATTACAATAGGTGTGCTTATGCTGATTGCATCTATGCAGCTTTTCTATATAGCTTATGAAAAAATTGTATTTGAGTATTTTAGACAGATACAGAAATTTTTTGAAATAAATAGTATCCTAAATTAATTATGCTGTAATAATTATATATCTGGACTTATCCGAAAAACTTAGACTACTGTCATTTTGAGCCTGATTTTTAAAGGCGAAAAATCTAGCATTATATATATTGCAGCAGTGCATAATATACTTAAAATATCTTATTTTTTTAGATACTTCGCTTATAAGTCAAGCTCAGTAAGACACGGGAGCATGCTCAGGAAGACATATATTAATCTTTCAAAAAAACTATGCCTGTTATTAAATATTTTAGTAAATAAAAAATTAAAGATAAATAAAACTGATAAAATATTCAAACCACAACATTGTCTATTATGAGCAAAGCGAAGAATCTATAAAATATTTATTGAGTAATCATATCATATAAATCTAGCCAGTTTGGATTTAATGACTGAATTAAATCAAGTTTAAAACTTCTTTTTTTACCTTTAATATATTTTTCTCTTTTAATTGCTTCCTGTATATCTGAAAATATTTCAAAATATACAAGTTTATTGCAATTATAAGTATTAGTAAAACCTTTTACCACCTTATTTTTATGTTCATATATTCTTTTTATAAGGTTGCTTGTAACACCAACATATAACACTGTATTATGGTAGTTAGTAATAATATAAATATAATATTGATTCCTACTTGAAGCTGTTTGATTATGTGATAAAATTATTGATTTAAACTTATCTTCCATTTGCATATTGTATTTATATTGCAATAAAAAGCAAGAATATTTTTCAGATTCTTCGCTTTGCTCAGAATAGACATTAAATCGTTATCGTAATTTATTGAATAGCATATATTATTAATACATAAAAATTTGATTAATTTATAAAATTTTTAATACACTAGATAATGTCTTCCTGAGTTTGCTATGCAAACGAAGGAACTATAAAATAATAAATATAAATTTATAGTGTATTATATAATAATATACCTTTTTATTTTATTCGCTTTGCTCAGAATAGAAATATTTAGCCTTGTAGTATTTTTTACTTCTAATCTATTTAATATATAAGTATTTTCTATATTAAAGATTGCTGTCTATCACATATAAAAATGATTTGTTTAAACCATTTTTATTATTAGATACTATATAAGCTAAATAGCTGCCGTCACTTGTTATATCAATATCTGTAACTGCTGTTCCTGATAGATTTTTTTCCCACACAGGCACCATTTTATCTGTAAAAAAATATGAACCAATTTTTGCAGCTTTATATTTACCTATTACATTCATTTTAGCAAGTTTATTTGAATAAAGCATAATTGAACCGTCAGGCATTTGTATTATTCTTTGGTATACAGGAACTATTATACTCTGCTCATCATATACAAAAAAGCCTGCACTTTCCCCTGATGCTGCAACATTTACACCAGTATTCAATTTTTCTGAATATTCAAGGTAGTTTGGAGTATTACCGCAGTCTAATTCTTTATATATTTTAATATTTTCTCCATCACTTAAACTAATCTCTCCGTGCCTGTTAAAAAACATTATTTCATCATCTCTGTTTTCACTGCCTTTGATTAAGCCAAATCCATATATTGCTGCACCATAGCTGCGGCTGTAAGGTATTGAAAATAAATATTTATTTTCATCTTTATTATATTCCACACCATATATCATACCAGTCATTGCACCTTCTGTATAACTTTGACATATAATATGTTTTCTGCCTGCCACATAATATGTGCGGAAAAAGTAAGGGATTTTTTTCTGCAGTATTTTAAATTCTCCGTTATCATATTCAAATATATATGATACAGGCTGATTTTTCTTTGTTACTGCTGAAACAAATAATTCATCTTTGCCATTATTATTTAAATCAACAGCTTCTATATTTACTATTTTTTCTCCAATAGAATTAACTGATGTTTTTTCTACAAGAAGACCATTTTTAAGCTCATATACTATTACTGATGACCTTTCATTAACTGCTACTAAATAACCATTTTCTTTGCCTAAAAAATAGCCTATTGCCATACTATAAGCTGTAGTTTCTATTTTATATGATTTTAAGTTATCTACATTTTTCGCTGTTGTTATGATTTTAACACCTTTTACTGCTATATCATCTGAAAATATTTCATTATCTTTAAATTTAAGGCTGCATTTTGCAGTGTTTGCACCATGCTTTTCTCTGCTGCATACAATACTGTAATCAGATGACCCATTTTCTACAAGTGCACCCTGCTTAAATAAAGCATATCTTAACTGAGCAGTTTCACTTTCTTCTAAAAGATTTGTTTTAATACTTACAGGGACAGGATAAATATGGGATATGTAATTTCCCCTGACTATGCCTTTATTTTCTTTTATACTGCATATACTGTATTTGTCTTCTACATTATTTATTACAACCTTACCTGTTTCTACTCTTTTTTTACCTAATGATTTACCTGTTACTGGGTGCAGAAGCTCCTGACCATCTTTTGAAACAGTAAACTCCATACCTTTAATCACATTAGCATTTTTACCTAAATCAATAGTTACATCACGACCAGATGAAACAATATATCCATTTAAACCCTTTGCCCAGCTTTCTGTGCGAGCAGCAAAACTGTCAAAAGTTTCTTTTGCATTTATAATATTTGGAATAAGTAAAAGTATCAAAAGTATTTTTTTCATATTATCACCATTAACCGCCGCCTACAAATTTAACAATCTCTATTACTGCATTATGCTCTATTATTGTTTCACTAAATTTACTTTTTATTATTACTTCACCATTTACTTCTGCTATAATATTATTTGATGAAATATTAAGCTGATTTATAATATTTTCAAGTGAAATATTATCATCAAAATCATATAATATGCCGTTAACTTTTATCTGCATTATTTATCCTTTAATAAATATCTTATGGTTTCATTTGCCTGAATATTTGCAGCAGCTGTTACCCGCGGAGCATAAAGCCCCTGATTAAAGCCTGCTTCATTTTCAAAATCACCTATTATTATACAATTACTGCCTAAAGATTTTTTTGTAAACTTATCTGTATTATAATATCCTGCCACACCTGATGCACCTATAATATAACTGTCACGCATATTATTTACACATTTTTCTATTAACATCATTTTAGAAGAAATATTATCAAAACATTCAAGTATTACATTAAAACCTGAAAGTTCATTTATAATATTTGTTTCATCTAAATAAATATTTGCTGTTTCTATATTAATATAAGGTGATATTTTATTTATTATTTCCTTTAAGGCATCAGTTTTATTTTTACCAATATGCTCTATAAAATAAGCCTGCCTGTTTATATTTGACGGCTCAACTATATCAAAATCAATAAGTTTTAAACTGCCAACCCCTGCTCTTGCAAGACTTATGGCAGCATTACTTCCAAGCCCACCAAGTCCACATACTGCAACTGATGAATTTTTTAATATATTATATTCTTTTAAACCCTGCCTGCTGATAAGCTGATATTCTAAATAATCTTTATCAGGTATGCTGCCTTTTTTTATTAAAGTAATAACATCATTATTTTTTATGTTATATGACAATGAAACAGGGAAGGAGTTTGCTATAAATATATCTGAATCTACATTCAATTCAAGTATTAAATTTTTAATGGATAAAGGCTTTTCTATAAATAATTCTTTGCCGTTAACTGTAATTTTCATAATAAAAAGTATATTATGGTTGATTATAAAAGTCAAGAAATCAAAAAAAGCTTAATGTAACTAATAAAAAATATTAATCAGATTATAAATGAAAATAAGAAAATCAAAAAGGAAATAAAGCAGCTGTTAGAGCAGATAAAAGCAAAATTTAACATATATAATTTTAGCAGCTGAAATTTTATATATCTGCTTGACTGCTTAATCATTAAGCAGCTCAACATAAATACTTGAAAATACTAAAAAAACATTGTGGATTATCTGGGGATAAGTATTTTTACTTGTATTTTTTTACTTTTTGGTGTTTATTCTATCTAGGCTTTAAGCCTAATAGCACAGTGCGGGCTGGTGGTTGGCTACCTTTCTTTTTATCCATTAGGATTAACCATTCGGAATAAGTAAGGGGGTGGCTTATGGTATATGAAAATCATATCACATTTGCATTATGTGTGCTGGTAACGGCAACCATAATTTTTTACATAAAAAAATAACCACCTTGTTTTGCCCAGCAGGTGGTTATTTTAAGATATTTCTTTAAAATCTCACACTAAGGGGCTGACCATACCAGTCCCCTGTGCTACTTCTAATATAATCAAAAAATGCCATTTCTGCAAGTTCTTTTTTACTACACCATATAAAAATATTTCTTATTGGCAGTCCTTTTACTTATTCTACAATTCCTAAAATTTTTTGGTAAGTTAAATAAGTATTTTTACTTGTATTTTTTTATTTTTTGGTGTTATAAGATATAAGCACGGTTTGGCTGTGGCTGGTAGCCTCCTTAGAAAGGAGGTGCTTATGGTAACAGAAGTATATCATTTGTATATAATCTTTATAATACTTGAAAGCATAATTTTATTTTATATAAAAAAATAACCGCCCAACTACCAAAGATGAACGGTTATTTTTAACCAGAATCGGGGGCTGATCAGTCCAGCCTTCCCGTGCCTTTAATATACTTAAAGAATATAATTTCTGCAAGTCCTTTTTTATAATACAGTATAAAAATATTTCTTACTGGAAGTTATTTTGCTTATTCTACAATTTCCAAAATTTTTGATAAGTCTGGAAACTTAATTATTACTACTCTAACCATATCTAATCATTTAAAGCTATATAATGGCAAAGTATTTAAACTTAATATATTATTAGCTATATTCATAATAACATAATAAATATAATCACATAACTATTACATAAAAAAAAGCTGCTTTATAAAAAGCAGCTTTTATATATTATGTCACTAAACTAATATTAAATTAGAAAGTAATTCTTGCCTGCATAGCTAAAACAAGAGAATCTTTGTTATCGCTGTCTAATCTTGTTCCAGTATAAGTAAATTGTGGGATAAGAGCAAAATTACCGCTTATTTTGATTGGTGCTTGTAAGAATACTGCATAAGAGCCTACATCATATGTAAGTGCATCAATCATACTGTGCTGATAACCGCCACCTACTATAACAGCTATCATATCATTAACATTGTAACCTAACTCTAATGCTACAGCTGCTCTTTGAACATTATCAACAGTTCCATCTGCTTGAACACCAACATAATTACCAATAGAGCTGTGAGCCATTAAACCGCCATTATAAACAGTTTTAGCTTCTCCATATAATTCTTCATTCATACCATATCTTGCAAGAACAGATAACCACATTTTACCATCCATAAAAGTAGGTTTTAAACCAAGAGCTACACCAAAAGCATGAACAGTTGCCCAACGAGTATCTGATACAGGTGCATTAATAGTTCCGTTTAATGCACTGTAAGTAGCAGCTACTTTAACTAATAAAGAAGGATTTTTATATGTATAACTTAAGCCAAGACGAGGAATAGTTTCACCGCCATCAGTATAGCCGTAACTAACACCAGGACCATATGCCATATCGTTTTCAATTAATGCAATGCTTAAACCTGCAACATTGTATTGTATTTGAAAGCGTCTTGACCCAGTAGTGCTGCCTCCAAAACCGTTTAAGCCACCGTCAGTATCCATAATATCAGAAATAAAACCGCCCATTGCTGTTGGAGTATCAGTTTTACCTGCAAGAAGAGCACCTGCATTACCAAATGAATAAGCACCCCAAGCCTGCCTTAAACCAACATTACTTCCAGTAGAACGACCATAAAGAGTAGCTTCTACAGCACCTAATTCTACCTGTCCGGAAAAATTACCAACTTTTAATCTTACACCTATACGAGAGTTTCCTTGTATCCCGTAAAGAAAGTTATCATCAGTCGTGTCAGATACACCATCTACACCATGTCCATAGCCAATATAGCCACGGAGTGTGCCATAAATATCAACAGCATTTTCGCCATTGTTATAAACTTCAATAGCGAAAGCAGGAACTGCCATTAAGACAGCAATCAAAGTTAATAAAACCTTTTTCATAATCCTTAATCCTCCTCGATTAATTTATTTAAATTATAAAATGATTTTATATAAATGTAAATAGTAATATTAAAAAAAAGTAAAAATTTCTTGTTATATCAAAAAATTAAAACAAAAATCTAAAATATTTTATAACAAAAAGACATAGACATTCTATATGTTAAAATATTTTTTTTGCAAATTACATTACTATATTATAAAAATACAGAACAACATGTTATAAAGAATGATTTAAGAAAATTTGATAGTCTATAAAAAAAAAGCCTTATGTTGTATACATAAGGCTTTATATTTAATATATTTCAGTTTCATTTTCATCAATAATAAATTTCTGTGGATTTACAGGTATGCCGTTTACAAGCACTTCATAGTGAACATGGGGACCTGTGCTTCTTCCTGTAGAGCCTACTTTGGCTATCACATCACCTTTTTCTACCCTATCACCAACTTTTACAGTTAATGAGCTGTTATGGCCGTATCTTGTCATATAACCATAGCCATGGTCAATAGTAACAATTTTACCATAGCCTGCTTTTTCTCCAGCATATAAAACTATACCTTTTGCAGTAGAACGGACTGGAATACCATACCTTGCTGCAATATCTAAACCTTCATGAAAAACTCTTCTTCCTGAAAATGGGGAAGTCCTGAAACCAAATTTAGAAGATACCCACCCTCTCACTGGCCATATAGTAGGTGTAGAAAGCATAACAAGACGCTGCTCTTCTAAAAAATCTACAAGTTTTGCAAGGCTTACTTCTCTTTTATTGATTTCTATCCGCATTACATCTAATGTTTCATTTAAGCTGTCAAAAAATTCCTGCTCTCTTCTGTCTGAAAAAGCAAAATATTCTCTTAATATATCTACTTCCTTACCGCCAACTGCCACTTGTTTTACAACACGGCTGCCATCCTGATAGGAAACAAGCTCCCTGACTTTATATTCAAGCTCATCTAATGAGTTCATTTTATTATTTAATTCATCAAGCTGCTGAATGTAATTAGCAAACTGCACATTAAAAACAGCACTTTTGCTGTCGCTGCCTACTGCAGCCTGCTGCATACGGCTTTCTTTGTAAAAACTATAAGCAATGTAAGATGATATACCAGTAGATGCTAAAAGGAAAAATATAATAAAACCTACTGCCCAGAATGGTCTTTTAGATATAAAAATAGTTTTACTTTTACCATATTTCTCAGGGTCAAAAATCATTACTGTATATTTTTTTGCCATTATATTCTCCCTTGTATATAAGCCATTACAAAAATTATGCTCAAAAAAACTATTTATTGAGAATAATATATATCCTTAAACTGCCTGCTTACCATAACTATAAAACATACTACTTATAAAGCATAACACAATACATTTTACTTATGACAGATTTTTTTACAATAATCAAGCAAAAAATCTTAAAATGTATAAGTTATTTATAATTTGTTTATACTGCACTATATAATGTGCAGTTTATATAATGTATAAACTAAAATAGTTATATATACTGTTTAATGTTTATATGACAGATACTTTGCTGTATTGCAAGCTCAGTATTGACATACCATTTTCACACCATAAGTCATTTTGAGCCTGATTTTACAGGCGAAAAATCTAAATTATATGTATTGCAGCAGTGCATAATATATTTAAAGTATCTAGTTGTTTAGATACTTCGCTTATAAATCAAGCTCAGTATGGCAGTGAAGCAGGCTCAGGACGAGACATCTGAAAGTGAGCGATAGCCAAACCTGCTTCGGCAGAGCGTAATTTAAAAAATACAGGGGGAGCGTTTTCTGCGAAGCAAGGACTTTCCAAGCAAGTAGCGATGGAATTAAAAGTCCGCAGCTGGACAGTATTTTTAATAAAGGATATATTAAATTACTTCACCTTTAAAGCTCAGTATGACAATGCAGAAAAAGGATAAACGAAAATACTTTGCTTATATTTATGTTTATAAAACTTTTGTATCTAATATTTCTTTTATTTTTTCAGCAGCACTATTATCTGCATCTATTAATATAACTTCCTTTGTTCTGCGTATTAATACTTCCACTTTGCCATCAGATAGTGTTTTTTTACCAACACTCACCCTTAAAGGATATCCAATCAAATCTGCATCATTAAATTTAACACCTGCTCTCTCATTTCTGTCATCTATTAATACATCTACACCCATATTTAAAAGACATTCATATATTTCGTCAGCTTTTTTAATAACTTCTTCATCATTTGTATTAACAGGCACAACAACTGCTTCAAAAGGTGCAACAGCCTTAGGCCATATAATACCTGATTCATCATAGTTCTGCTCTATTGCACTGGCTGCAGTTCTGCCAATACCTATACCATAGCAGCCCATAACAATAGGAATATTTTTACCGTTTTTATCAAGAGCTTTTGCACCCATGCTTTCAGAATATTTTGTGCCAAGCTTAAATATATGGCCTACTTCTATACCCCTTGTTTCTTCATACTCTGCACCACATAACGGACATTTATCCCCTGATAAAGCATTACGGATATCAAAGTAACCTTCTATTTTTGCATCTCTGTCTAAATTTACATTTTTAATATGATAACTTTCTTTATTTGCACCAACTACTATATTTGACACATATTTTAAAGCATTATCAACATACACTTTTAAAGGCATATTTACTGGACCAAGAGAACCAACTGCACATCCCGTCATATCCTGCACTTCATAATGCTCTGCAAATTCTGCAGATTTTGCTTTAACTATATTTTTAACTTTTGTAAGGTTTACTTCATGGTCACCCCTGACCATACAGGCAACAAAAATTGTTTTTTCTTCTTTGCCGTCCATTACACCTTCGCATCTTATAATCATAGTTTTGGGAACATGCTTAATATCAACACCTAAAAATTCAGCAACTTCTAATGCAGTATGTTTATCTGGTGTTGCAACTTCTTCTAATGGCGAAAGTTCTACCGTTTCTTTTTCACCGTTATCTACTACCTGAGCTTTTTCAATATTTGCACTGTAATCGCATTTTGTGCATGACATAACAGCATCTTCACCAGTATCAGCAAGCACCATAAATTCATGTGAAAATGAGCCGCCAATTGCACCAGTATCTGCATCTACTACCTTGTGGCGAAGTCCACAGGCATTAAATACTGACCTGTAAGCATCATACATTTTCTGATAACTTATATCTGCACCTGCATCATCTATATCAAATGAGTATGCATCTTTCATAATAAACTCTCTGCCGCGCATTAAACCAAACCTAGGGCGAACTTCATCACGAAATTTTGTCTGTATCTGGTATAATGTAACAGGCATTTGTTTATATGAATTAACCTGAGATTTAACAATATCTGTAATTACTTCTTCATGAGTAGGTCCAAGACAAAAGTCTCTTTCCCCCCTGTCTTTAAAACGGAGCAGTTCTTTACCAAAATGATTCCATCTGCCAGAAAGCTGCCAAAGCTCAGCAGGCTGCACTACACTCATTAAAAGCTCAACTGCTCCTGCCTTATTCATATTTTCACGAACAATATTTTCTACTTTACGGATAACTTTTAATCCTAATGGAAGATAATCATATATACCTGCTGCAACTTTTTTTATCATACCAGCTCGTAACATAAGCTGGTGGCTGATAACTTCTGCTTCTGATGGAATTTCTCTCATAGTTTGTATAAAATATCTGCTTTGTCTCATAATTTTACCTTAAATCAATTATTTTTATGGAATTTCTTTCATACATGCTTTTTCTAAAGTATATAAAAACAAATAAAGAGGCTCTGGCTTTATTTCTCTAAAATGAAGCATATATAAAAAATTTTTTAAAAATATATTACTAATGCTCATAACATCTATGCCTAACCTTGTAAGTCCAATGTAACAAGCAAAAATCTCATTAATAAATGGCACACTTAGTCTGTCAAAATTACCTTTTCCATCTATAATATGTATTGGCTTTATTTTGACTATCCAATATATTAAATGTGCCACTTGTTTATGCTTGTCTGGAATATCTATACAATGAAAACTACACAGTCTATCTAAATCTTTAGCAAAACAAGTAATAGTATGCCATAATAATTGAAGTTGTAGAACACATTTATAGGATTTACTAAAAGAATTTCTATAGAAATTAAGAATAACATCTATCTCATTATTAACAAAAATATCATTATCAAACTGCATGTAATACCTATTTATCACTGACAGCTTTATCAATATTATTTATAAAATTTGAGAAATTTTTATTTAATTTATCTGCTAAATCATCATAATTAGGTAAATTGCTGTCATTTGGCAAAGTCATATTTGATATATTATTAAAATATTTAATATTTTTTTCCTGCTCTTCTCGCCACTTTTTTGTATCTGCTAAACTCTCTTTCATATTTTACCCCTTAAATAGTATTTATCATAGATATAATATACTGTCAATAATGTATATTATGCGGGGCTTACTGATGGGGAAGCCACAAAAGGATTAAATGAAATATTTTCTGCTGTGCTTTCCTGCATATTTTCATATTTATCATAAACTTCTTCTATTTCATAACTGTTAGTTGCTTCAAGAAGTGTTCTGGCAAATACATTATTTACCTGATGACCTGACCTGCTGGCTTTAATTTTACCCTGCAGTCTGTATCCAATTAATGATAAATCTCCAAACATATCAAGTATTTTATGGCGGACAAACTCATCAGGTGCTCTTAAACCTTCTGGGTTTAATACCCCTTCCTTATCATCTATTACAATAGCATTATCAAGAGAGCCGCCTTTTGCAAGCCCCATAGACCATAATGCCTCCACTTCTCTTTTAAAGCCAAAAGTGCGGGCTATGCCTATTTCTTTATGAAATGTATTTTCATTATATTCATAAGTGAAAACCTGCCTGCCTATTACAGGATGTGGATAATCCAGCTCAAAAGTAATCTGAAAACCGTCATAAGGTTCAATTTCTACAGTTTTTTCTTCATATTCTATAGATACAGGGCGTGTTACTTTCAGCACCTTTCTTAGTGCTTTCTGCTCTTTTAAGCCTGCTCTTTCTACATGTTCAATAATTTCTTTTGCTGAGCCATCTAATATAGGCACTTCCGTTCCTGAAACAGAAACATAAGCATTGTCAAGACCAAGCCCATAAAATGCACCAGAAAAATGCTCAATTGTGCTGATAGGAAGCCCGCCGCAGTCAATAGTTGTGGCAAGCTGAGTAGAAGAAACATTATAAGGAGTAATACGGGTATATTCACAGTTACGCACATCGTCACGCCTGAACTGGATACCTGTATTTTCTGGAGCAGGGCTTACTACTGCTGTAAATTCTCTGCCGCTGTGAAGTCCTATACCCTTTATAGTAAAAGCTTTTGAAAGTGTTTTTTGCATATATTACACTCCTTATTTTCATATAATTCAGTATAGCAAAATATGTGCCATACATAAATTATTGATAAATAAGAATAAATAAAAAGACTGATGTGTTTTTTAGAACACAATCAGCCTTTTTTGTTAAAAATAACAAACGAACTAATGTTCTGTCACATTCATATACTAACGCATATCAAAGCTGTCATAGTGTATATCTTTTTTGCTTATGCCGCAGGAAGCTGCATTCCGCTTTAATGCTGCACCAAAAGATGCAGGACCGCAATACCATAATGATATATTTTTTATATCTTTTATTTTTTCTTTTATTATATCAAAATTAAGCCTGCCATCTTTACATGTATCTCTGTAATGAAAACGAACACCTGCTTTTTCACTTAATTCTGCAAGCTCAGGATATAAATTTTCGCCCCTTGCACTGTAAAAGAAATCTACATTATCTACTTTTTTACCAAGAGATACAAGATATTCAAGCCTTGCTGCAAATGGAGTAAAGCCAATACCACCTGCTACCCATATCTGCTGAGCCCTGCTGTCATTAAATGTAAAATTACCATAAGGACCTTCTATAGTTATTATATCATCTTTTTTAATTTTTACAGCAAGCTCATTTGTAAAATCGCCAAGCTCTTTTATCAAAAATCTAAGTGTATTGCTTTCTTTATCATATCCTGCAATACTAAATGGGTGCGGCTCTCTACTGTGGCAGAACTTTAAAAACACATACTGACCTGCAGTATATTCAAAAGGCTCTGCTGGTTTTAACACTAAATCAATAGTTTTATTTTTTTCATTACGCTCATATTTTACTATTTCAGCAAATACCTTATGCTTAAAACCTATTAACTGCAGCAAATCAATAACAGCAGCAATTACACCAATAATTATAACAGCAGATAAAAGATAACTGCCAATAGAGCCAAACCATACACCTTTTATCTGTATTGTAAAAGAGTGATATGCTATAAAAAGGAAAAGAAAAGGTATTATTTTGTGGATATATCTAAATTTATGATATGGGACACGTTTAATCAATGCCACAACTAAAACAATAACTAATATATAAAAAGCATTCTCAGCTAACTCATTTCCTATTTTATATATTGATTTAGCAAAATCACTTATAGAAGAAACACCTTTTATTTTTGGCGGAAGTTCAAAAAATAATTTGTATATATCTACAAATAGTGTTTCAATAAACCAGTGAATTACAGAAAAAACAAATGCCCAAATACCAACCCATTTATGAATAATATAAGCTTTATCAAGACCACCTGATATATTATTAATAAAACTAAAACGAACAGAAAGCAGCATACTCATTACCATATAAACAATAGCAATAGAGCCTGTTAAATATAATGACTGCTCTTTAACATTCCAGAATGCAAAATTTGAAATAAGTTTATTAAAACTTGGAGATAATAAAAATATTAAAACTCCTAGTAACAAACCAGATATACTCCATTTTGCAGCTTTACTCATACATCACCTCATAAATACTTTTATAACTTAAATATTATGCTGCAAAGTCATAAGACACAGACATAATAAATTAAGTTACAAAATTATATGGTTAGTATGACAAGTTCGTAAATAAATAGTTCACTATCAATATATTAATCATTAAATTATATACTTGTAACTTTTGCAAGTGAGTTTAAAATATCAGAGCATTTCTTACTGTATTCATCTGGAGAAGTTATTTCATCTCCAAGATTATCGCTGAGCTTATCCATTACTGCAAAATAAATATCACTGACTTCATCTACAGTATATTCTTTATCATAAATATCTATACCTATTGACAATAAAAAATTGATTTGGTTTGGGTTTAAAATGTCTAAAAGTTTATACATATTATGCCTCCACCATATAAAATATATCTACTTATAATGTAGTAAAAGTTCTTATTATTTACAAGTATTTTTAACAATTTAATGCTGTTTGTTTAAGTTTTTTAAAGAATATATCTGTTATTTCTACATATTTTTTTTAAAATATTATCTTATTTTACTTGCATTTAAATTATTTTTATATAAAATTATATGTAAGACTTAGTTTTTAAATGTATTTAAATAAATATATTAAATATATTATGGAGTAAAAAATGCTTAATATTGGATGTCATCTTTCATCATCAAAAGGTTTTAAGCATATGGGTAAAGAAGCATTAAGTATTAATGCAAATACATTTCAATTTTTCAGTAGAAATCCACGAGGCAGTAAAGCAAAAGCTGTTGACGAAAAAGATACTGCTGCCCTTAATGAAATATTACAAAAAAATAACTTTGCACCTGTTTTAGCACATGCACCATACACTTTAAACGCATGCTCTAGTGATGCAGGGCTTAGAGAATTTGCAAAAAATACAATGGCAAGCGATTTAGAAATTATGGAACATATACCCGAAAATATGTATAATTTCCATCCCGGAAGCCATGTAGGACAAGGGATTGATACTGCTATTGATTTTATAACAGATATGCTTAACTCTATATTAAAAGAAGAATATCACACAACTGTGCTGCTTGAAACAATGTCTGGCAAAGGGAGTGAAGTGGGCTCTACTTTTGAAGAAATAAGCACTATTATTGACAGAGTTGAATTAAACCATAAATTAGGTGTGTGTCTTGATACATGCCATATTTTTTCTGCAGGATATGATATTGTCAATGATTTAGATGGTGTATTAGAAAAGTTTGATAAAGTTATAGGGCTTCAAAGGCTTAAAGCTGTCCATTTAAATGACTCTATGATGCCCTACAACAGCCATAAAGACAGACATGAAAAAATTGGCAAAGGCTCCATAGGACTTGATGCAGTTATCAAATTTATTAACCACCCTGAACTTCGTCATCTGCCTTTTTATCTTGAAACTCCAAATGAGCTTGATGGGTATGCTGCAGAAATAAAACTGTTAAGGGAAAACTTTACTGAATGCACTCTATAAAAAGATGAAGGGGCAATTATGAAAATTACTACAAAATCAATCTATGCTATCAGAGCATTACATACACTTAATCTGCTTTCAGAAGACAGTAAGCCTGTAGGTATTGCCACACTTTCTGAAAAACTGGGACTGTCTAATAAATATTTAGAGCAGATTTTTTCTAACCTTAAAAGAAGCAAACTTGTTATTTCAACAGCAGGCAAGCTTGGTGGATATAAACTGGCAAGACCTGTAGAAGATATTTCTATTCTTGATGTGATAACTACTATGGATGGGGGACTTATTCCTATTCACTGTGTAAATAATAAAAACTGCACAGTATGTCCAGAATGTTCTATTAACGGGCTTTGGTATGAAATGAAAAACCATATGGAAGAATATTTAAGAAATGTAAACATAGCTTCCTTAAATGATAAAAAATATCCAGTGCTTGGCTGCCCTGATTAATTGGATTTACAAAAAAATTATACTAATACATATAAGCAGCTTATATAGAAAGAAAATAAGGTTATATTGAGCCTGTTTCCATGTCATACTGAGCCAAAAGAGAAGTATCTAAAAAGTATACAATTTAAATATATTATACACTACTGTAATATATATAATTTAGATTTTTCGCCTTTAATATCAGGCTCAAAATGAACTTAATAAATTTATATTAAAAAATTCATCCGTGAATTTTTTAAATCATGCTCTGCCAAAACAAGTTCGCCTATCGCTTACTTTCAGACGGCTCGTCCTGAGCCTGCTTCCATGTCTTACTAAGCCAAAGGCGAAGTATCTAAAAAGCATACAATTTAAATATATTATACACTACTGAAATATATATAATTTAGATTTTTTGTCTGTAAAAATCAGGCTCAAAATGACTGATTCTCAAAATTTTTATATAAGTCCAGTTTTTATATAATTATTTAAGTTTTAGTTTTTTACCTGCCAGACTCAATACTATAACAGCAATAGATATAAGTATCATAATTAATGATATTATATTATCTACACTGCCATTTTTTATAAAAGCATATACAGGCATAATTAGTGAAATAATACCACCAGCAGCAACTGCAATTTTTTGATTAATAACTGCACCAGCGGTAACTATGATAAACCCAAGTGGTGTAACAAGGCTTTCTATTGTAAGCATATTTTCCAGTATAAGTTTTAAAAAATTAAAATTAAGGTGTTTTGCAAATGGAATAGATGAATAAATACTATAAATCCATAATATAATACCTGCTGCACCTAAAATTATAAGTAACTGTTTCTGTTTCATAATAATGTCTCCTTGATTTTATATATGTTTCTGCATAGCTTTTTTTATTTCATATTTATGCATAAGACTTTTTATAATATAAAAATAAGCTGCAAAAACTGGTATAAATGCACCAACCCATGCAATAGGACTTGCCCATGCTATACCTGTAAAGCCAATATATTCAGAAAGTATTATAGCTGCAACTGTCCGCATAATAAGCTCCATTATGCCCGCAAATGTTGGCACAATACTATTGCCAAGCCCCTGCAGTGCACTTCTGAAAACTAAAAGAAGTGCTAAAAATACATACATAGAGCAGTTAATCGTTAAGTATACCTTTGCAAGATATATAGTTTCTTCTATCTTTGCTGGGTCAGTTATATTTTTACCTAAAAATAATTTTACAGAAAAATCTGCTGCTGATAATATTAATATACCACTCATTACAGCAAATGCAACAGATATAATACTGCCCTGCCTGATTCCATGCCTTATTCTTGGAATATCACCTGCTCCATAGTTTTGTGCAGAATATGTTGCCATAGTGATACCAAACGATAAAAGACACTGCACCGCAAGCACATCTATTCTTTGAGCCACAGTAAAAGCACCGACTGCTAATGCTCCAAGCCTGTTTAATGCCCACTGAAGTATTACTATACCAACAGCAATAATTGCCACCTGCACAGCCATTGGTATACCCACCCTTATATGCTCCCATAAGTCATGTTTAGTAACTTTCCAATCGCTGCCCTTTGCCTGAAGCTCAGGTACAAATCTTCTTATATATTCAAAACATAATAAACTTGCTGTAATCTGCGAAATAACTGTTGCAAGTGCAGCACCAGATATCCCCATATTAAAATAAAGAATAAATAAATAGTCCAAAATAATATTTACAATACATGCAGCAATTAAAAAATATAAGGGCCATTTTGAATTGCCTATGGCTCGCAGCATATTTGAAAAAAGATTAAAAAGAATTGCTGCCCCTGTTCCCCAGAATATTATAACTATATACTTATATGCATTATCATAAAGCTCTTCTGGTGTGCTTATAATATGCAAAAGCCAGCCTGAAAGAGCCACACTTGCTAGTGTTAAAACTATATTTATAATAAATGATAATATAAATGATGATGCAATACTTTTTCTTACACCTGCCGCATCTTTATTGCCAAATTTCTGTGCTGTAATAATAGAAAATCCACCTGTCAGCCCTTGAGCAAATCCTATAACAAAAAATACTAACGCACCTGTTGCTCCAACAGCAGCTAAAGCATCAAATCCTATTGTTCTGCCAACTATCATTGTATCCGCAGTATTATATAACTGCTGAAAAAGGTTACCAATTAATAATGGAATAGTAAAATATATAATCAGCTTTAAAGGACTTCCCACAGTCAAGTCTTTTTTCATATATCATCCTGTAAAAATATGATTTAATTAAACCTACATACACTACAAAAAAGAAATTTTATTGTAAAGAAGTATTTTAAAAAATATATAATTTATATAACACTTCTAAAAGAGCTGGTTTATTTTGAAAAAATAATATTAAAAAATTATTATAAGTAATGGAAAAATATCTAAAATACAGGCATAAAAAAACTTGCTAATGCAAGGCTTAAAAGAAACTCCCCAAGACGGGCTTGAACCGCCGACCCAGTGATTATATACACAGATTACAATTCCATAGAAGAAATATAGATAACAGCATATTAATAAAGTTAATAATAGAAGCTCTGCCATATTATGAGAAAAAATATGGCAATGGCTCAAAAGCAGATTTTATAATGAAAAAGTTTATTAGGTTGTCAGAAACAAAGGCAAAACAGGCAATTATCGTTGCAGAAAATGCAGAGCAGGCAGATATAATAAAAATTTTACATAATGAAGCAACTATAAGAGCGATTTATAATAAAATATCATTGAATAAGATAAAAAAGTCACCAGTGACTTTTTTGATGACGAAGATGATAATTATACTTTTTGTTATTCTGATAATGGGTGTTTTTACTTTAAAGATTATGAAAAACGGCAGGAAAAAAAGATGTTTACACTGCCTAAATTTCTAAATACTCAAAATATCATAGATAAAATTCTCAATATTTTAAAAGAAGAAATGAAAAATTAATAATATACTTCAAAAAAGAATTCTTGCAAAATGCCTCCATTTATATAATAATACTGCATATATTTATATCAAGCATAATTATATTGGTATAAAGTATACAAAAAATTAGTTTATTTTTATATATATGGGTGTGTCATGTTAAATAATATGGAACTGAAAGATATTCAAGAAATTGAAAGTAAATATTATATGAGACCAATACTTGAAAAAATCAATTCTTTGTTACCAGATAATCAAGATGCTAAAAAGGAATTTGTTAAGAATTCATTCAATCATATATATGAATATGTTATCACTTCAAAAGAAGATGTAGAGGCAATAATACAGCAACGAAAAGATAATGGTTATATTTCAGATACTAAACAAGCAGCGAAAACAGTTGTTGGTTCAATATTTTCAAACACTATAGTTTGGATTTTTCTGAAAAATAAGGAAGTAGGTAATATAGATGATAATATCTATATTACATCTCATAAGAAGCGTGTCCCAAATAATGCTGAATTGTTTACTATTAATGTTGGAGAAGAGACACAAAAACCAGATATGGATTTGGCTGTATATAGTTTAAATGAAGATGAATCTCTTAAGAAATGTATGATACTTTCACTTAAAACATCTTTAAGAGAAAGAGCAGGACAAACATATAAGTGGAAACTATTGATGGAAATTGCTAATTCTGCATCAGATATAAAAGAACGATATAATATAGAATATAATCCCCCAGTTAATCCAGTAGTATGTTTTGCTACTATTAACTTTTATGATGAAATCAACAATCCGCAGCATAGAGGAATGTTTAAATTTTTTGATTGTGCTTTTATTGGGAAAAATATTGAAACTGGTGATTTTATAAAACCATT
The DNA here is from genome assembly GCF_000487995.2 of Mucispirillum schaedleri ASF457. Taxonomy (NCBI): domain Bacteria; kingdom Pseudomonadati; phylum Deferribacterota; class Deferribacteres; order Deferribacterales; family Mucispirillaceae; genus Mucispirillum; species Mucispirillum schaedleri. Next base: position 1,756,335 of record NZ_CP097562.1, on the reverse strand, counting down.
AAGCTATTTGATAGATTATACACGAGAAATATTGTTATGAATACATTAAACTACAAATGCTATTACGATTCTCATTATGATTTTATAGGAGAAAAGTATAGTTCTTTATATCCATATTTGCATAAATATCCAGCTACAATGATACCTCAGATAGGAATTAAGTTGCTTAATGATTACAATATATCTAAAGATGCCAAAATGCTTGATCCATATTGTGGTAGTGGTTCTAGTTTTGTTTCTGGACTTCATCATGGTATATCTAATTTTACTGGATATGATTTGAATCCACTTGCTGTTATGATTACACAGGCTAAAATTACATATATTGATAAACATATATTAAACTCTGTCATAGATACATTTATTTCAAAATTAAATGTAAATATAAAATTGTATAATGTTGGAAGAATATCAATACAAGAACAAGCATTAGCAAATATAACTAATCGCAATTATTGGTTGAGTAAACAAGTTCAAAACGATTTATTAGTTATTTACTATACAATAAATGAAGTCATAATAGATATAAATATTAAAAATTTAGTATTATTGGCATTTTCTACAACATTAAGAGAAGTAAGCTATGTTAGAAATAGCGAATTTAAATTATTTAGGATGAAAAATGTAGACTCATTTATTGTTGATAGCGTTTCTATTTTTATTAAAAATCTTAATAAAATAGTAAATGATTATCTTAATTATTATCATCAAATGATTATGCAAACAAAACCAATCTACAATATATATAATAAAACTATTAGTGACCAGCAGCCTAGTTTTGATATTATACTAACATCCCCACCATATGGAGATAGTAGAACCACTGTTGCATATGGTCAATTTTCTACTTTTATAAATGAGTGGTTGGGCTTTAAAGAAGCTAGAAAACTTGATAAACAATTGCTTGGTGGTAAAGTTGATAAAAATAAAAAAATGTATGATGCTGGTATTATTGCAGATTATATAGTAGAAATAAGTAAGCAAGATGTAAAAAGAGCATATGAAGTATCGGCATTTTATTACGATTTAGCACATGATATAGCAAAATTTTCACGAGTAATGAATAAAGATGGAAAAGTTTTTTTTGTAGTAAGTAATAGGACAGTTAAAGGAGTTGAATTACCAACAGATAAATTTATCGCTGAAACATTTGAATATTATGGTTTAAAACACATAGAAACTATAAAACGAAGACTCACAAATAAAACAATGCCTCTGCGAAATTCGCCAACAAATAAAGCTGGTAAAACTGCTACTACAATGAATTATGAATATATAGTAGTATGTTCAATGTAAACTAATAATTTAACAACAGTATCATAGCATTATAATTAT